>NZ_JACSKL010000002.1:0-300000 GCF_018617585.1 Exiguobacterium sp. s129 | reverse complement strand
TTCATTGAACCCAAGCGTATAGCCAAGTTCAAGATACGCTGCCATCAGCGTCTCGTACATCGCTTCTGTTTTCGAAAGACCAAAGTTCGTCACTTTCCGATAAATATCTAAAAAAGCATCAGTCGCATCAAGATATGAGCTTCCCGCAGGAAACGCGTCTCGTTCATATCCAAGTGCAAGGCCGAGTGACAGTAAGAAATGAATGCCGTCTACATATTCTTCTAAGATCACATCTTGAGGCGACGGTCCTTTCTTCGACCAAAACTTAAAGCTACGTGTTTCGTTAGCCAGTTCACCGAGTTCGACAAGCAGCGCTAGTAACCGTTCATCGAATTGATTTCCGGATAATCTATGTTGTTCTTTGATCCGCTCGTCTAATTCGCGCTGCCGATCAAACAGTGTTGTCCAGTTCACCGGATGTTCCTCCTCTATCTCCACTTATAGCAGTACTAAAATCATTAAAGACCAGCCTACCGCTAAAATCAATACTTGTAATTGGAGCAGTTTTGGGGCATGAACGGTCTTTTTTCGTGTCAAATGGAGACCGAACAAGGCACCGATGGCTCCTCCCGCATAGGCGTATAGTACGTTAAAATCACCTTGGCCATGCGTATAACGTTTTGCCTGGATATAGGTATATACGTTCAAGACGATCAGCGCAAGGGCAACGATGGCGACAACTGATTGATTCATACGCTTTCCTCCTTCTCTTAATTCTAAGAAATTCTGAAGAAAAAAGAAAGCGCCGAGAGAGTGTCTCGGCGCTGTCGATTGAACGATTACGCGTTCAATTTTGATTTAGCTGTTTCAGCGAGTGACGCGAATGCCTGTGCATCTGTCACAGCAAGCTCAGCAAGCATCTTACGGTTGATGTCGATTCCTGCAAGCTTGAGGCCGTGCATCATACGGCTGTATGAGAGACCGTTTGTACGTGCTGCCGCATTGATACGTGTGATCCAAAGACGACGGAAATCACGTTTCTTCTGACGACGGTCACGGTAAGCGTACATGAGTGACTTCATGACCTGTTGTTTTGCTACTTTAAATAGAATGTGTTTCGAACCAAAGTATCCTTTGGCAAGTTTAATTTGCTTTTTACGACGTTGACGAGTCGTATAACCGCCTTTTACGCGTGGCATATGGATTCCCTCCTAATTGTTTCTGTATTACTTCGCGATCATGTTGCGAATGCGTTTGAAGTCTCCAGCTGATACGATAGCGCCTTTACGGAGCTTACGTTTCGCTTTAGTCGATTTGTTTGCGAACAAGTGACTTGTGTAAGCGTGTGAACGCTTGAGTTTACCTGATGCTGTACGTTTGAAACGTTTTGAAGCACCGCGGTGCGATTTCATTTTCGGCATGAGTATTTCCTCCCCACTGAGAATCGATGATTAATCTTCTTTGTTCGGAGCCAGCACTAAGAACATGCTGCGTCCTTCCATCTTCGGCTTTTGTTCAACTGTTGCCAAATCGGCACATTCCGCTGCCATTTTGTCCAAAACACGTTTCCCGATTTCCGAGTGTGTGATGGCACGTCCGCGGAAACGAATCGAAGCCTTCACTTTGTTTCCTTTTTCAAGGAACTTGCGTGCGTTACGCAATTTTGTTTGGAAATCGTTGTCCTCGATTGTTGGACTGAGACGTACTTCTTTCATTTGGATGACTTTTTGGTTTTTACGCGCTTCTTTCTCCTTTTTCTGGAGTTCGAAACGGTACTTCCCATAATCCATAATTTTAGCGACCGGTGGATTCGCTTTGTCCGCGACTAAGACTAAGTCTAGTTCCGCTTCTTCAGCTAAACGTAACGCATCGTTACGCGATTTCACACCGAGTTGTGCGCCGTCTGCGCCAATGAGACGTACTTCACGGGCACGAATGTTTTCGTTGATAAAGAGCTCTTTGCTAATGGTTAGCACCTCCATCGTGCGATTGCACGAGATTTAGATTGACAAGACAACATGGCAATAAAAAAAGCGTCGGCAGTTTCCCACCCACACATCAGTTGAGGTCATAAAACGGCAGACGATGCCGATTGAACCAAGAACTTGATGGACCTGCCTGATGACTCTCAGACGAGGTGAAAAGCGGGTGCTTCTGCTTTGTTGTTTTTAATCACTATGTCATCTTAGCACTAGCAGGAAAAGATGTCAAGATATCGCGCATGAATAATTGGTAGCTCACACTTTTATGATGATACCAGTCATTCTCTCGTTTCGCAATACCTTTTCAAAGGGAATAATGAAATAACAAAGGAGGGATTTACATGAATTGGCGAAAAGACGTCTCGCGCGAACATGACTATCACGACCAGGTTCAGCAGATCGTCAGTAAAACGATGCAGGCGCATGGCTTAGAAGATGAAAAGTTACAGGCAGTATTAACGGACTTATTAGAAGAGATGAATCGTATCACATTAAAGATTGTCGATGATCACGAGTCAGCTCAAAACTATATTCATAAACGATGGTACTAAAGAGTGAGGAATTCTGTCTTTCTTATGTACCATGTAAAAACGTCCAGTTCCACATCAATGGAATTGGACGTTTATTCATGTTTACTGTGCGTAAACCATCTGTCCCCCGAGGTGCCCGGCGTATGCAAGAAGTCCCGCTCCCACGAGCGCAATCACAAAACTAAGTGTGATCCATAGCTTCCCTTTCGCACGATATCCTACGGCAAGCAAGACAACAGTGATGCCAAACGCGATCAAGCTGTACAAGGCAAAATGTTCATGGTTTTCAACCATCGCCTCTGTGACCGAAGGAAGGTTTGCTTCCGCATACTCCTCGGCACTGTCACCCGATAGAAATGCCACTCCGCCCGATATCAATCCAGCAACGAGCGTGACGAGTGCAAACAGTCGAAAACTTGTCCATTTGAAGCTAATCAAAATCAAAAGCGTCCCAAACAGTAGAAGACCAATCGGAGCGTGCACGAGCAATGGATGTAGCGGAACACCACCGAGCATAACGATTCCTCCCTAAGATTAAGATAGTGGATGAAAGTTATTTACCCCGTCTGATGATTTCCTTATCCAGTTTTCCTTCTTTTCACAATGATACACAATTAATTCGTGAGCGACTTGAAGAAGTTACTGATTGCTTCAAACAATCTTGCGAAAAATCCTTGGACTTCCTCTTGTTCAAGAAAAGCCTGTACGTCCTGCCCTGCATCTTTTAATCCGTTACTGATCGCAGACCAATCCAGATTCGCTTGTTGCATGTTTTCAAATAGTGTCGTCAATTGGTCGAGTTGTCCTTCAGACAATTGAACGTTATTTTGATTTAACACTTGAATGACGATATCGCGAATCTCAATATTCGTCTCCGGCATTTGGTTCGCGATTTCCGCTTTGATTTCGTTCATGAGACCGGCTACATCTTCTTGACCGACCGTCTTTCCGATTTCAGACGTCACTGCTAACTCTTCTTGCGCAAGCTCTTTTCGCTCATCAGACAGTTCAATTCCGGTTTCGGCCGCCGTTTGATCATACGCCTTCATGATCCCTGTCAACGCAGAAGTACCCGTCACGTTGATTGGCGACGTGATATAGATGTCCGCATCCGTCACACCTGCTGTGACCAATGCGTTCGCATACATATTTTTCGTGACCCACGTCACATTTTCAGTTTGAACATCAAGACCTGTTCCGTCCGTTAATTTAATTCGTGCGGACGAATACATGCCACCCCCACGTTGCGCTTGTGGGACAGAATCTCCTAAATATTTTTCTTCATCCGCTGCCGTCGTAATAATCGGTTCGATTCCCTCTGGCGCGTCCATACGTTCAAGTACCCATTTTTGTTGTTCTGAAGAGAGCGATTCCCCGAGCGTCACAATCGTGTCATTGACGATTGCCTCCGCCCCGACTTTCGGAAGTGCTCCTGTAAATGCGACTGCTCCAATAGTAAGTGCCAATACTGGCTTCAAATAATTCACGAATTATCACTCCTTAATGTTTACGATACGTGGAGACGACAAAATACACATCCGTCTTTAGACCGAAAAAAGCCACCTTTCTAGATGGAAAGGTGGCTCCTTGCTTAGCGTGAACGGTTCGCAATCTCTTCTGTGAGTGATGCGATGAATTCGTCAAGTGATGCTGATACTTGTTCTTGTTGACCGTAACGACGAATGTTGACCGCACGCTCATCACGTTCTTTATCCCCAAGTACGAGCGTCATTGGAATCTTCTTCATTTGCGCTTCACGAATCTTATAGCCGAGTTTCTCGTCACGAAGGTCCGTTTCGACGCGAACCCCACGCTTGACGAGTTCCGCTTTGACTTCAGCGACATACTCATCATGGACATGTGATACCGGAATCAATTTCACTTGTACCGGTGCGAGCCATGTTGGGAATGCGCCTTTGTATTCTTCGATCAAATACGCAACAAATCGTTCCATCGTCGAAACGACACCACGATGCAAGACGATTGGACGATGGTCTTTTCCGTCTGGTCCTGTGTACGTCAAATCGAAACGTTCTGGGAGTAAGAAGTCAAGTTGAACAGTCGAGAGCGTCTCTTCTTTCCCGAGCGCCGTGCGTACTTGCACGTCGAGTTTCGGTCCGTAGAATGCCGCTTCCCCTTCCGCTTCGAAGTATGGAAGTTCGAGCTCGTCCATCGTTTCTTTCAACTGGCTCTGTGCCATTTCCCAAATTGCATCATTATCGAAGTACTTCTCTTTATCGGCAGGATCGCGATACGAGAGACGGAAACGATAATCTTTGATGCCAAAGTCAGCATACACCTCTTGAATCAAGTGAACGATGTCTTTGAACTCTTGTTTCATCTGTTCAGGTGTCACGAACGTATGCCCGTCGTTCAAGACCATGTAACGGACACGTTGAAGTCCTGTGAGCGCGCCTGACATCTCGTAGCGGTGCATCCCACCAAGCTCAGCAATTCGGAGTGGAAGCTCACGGTATGAGCGTGGCTCATGTTTGTAGATTGTCATGTGGTGCGGACAGTTCATCGGACGAAGGACGAGTTCCTCATTGTCCATCTCCATTTTCGGGAACATGTCATCTTGATAGTGGTCCCAGTGTCCAGATGTCTTATACAAGTCGACCGACCCAAGCACCGGTGTATAGACGTGTTGGTATCCGAGTTCGAGCTCTTTATCGACGATATAGCGTTCGACCGTACGACGAATCGATGCACCTTTTGGCAGCCACATCGGAAGTCCTTGACCGACTTCTTGCGAGACGAAGAAGAGGTCGAGTTCTTTTCCGAGTTTACGATGGTCGCGTTCTTTCGCTTCTTCAAGAAGTCGCAAGTGCTCGGCGAGTTGTTCTTTCGTCGCCCAAGCCGTCCCGTAAATACGCTGTAACATCTTGTTGTCTGAGTCGCCACGCCAGTATGCTCCAGCCACGCTCATCAATTTAAAGATTTTCAACTTCGAAGTCGATGGGACGTGCGGTCCGCGGCAAAGGTCGAAGAATTCACCTTGATGATAGATTGTAAGTGTCTGATCGGCAGGAATGTCTTCGATCAACTCGATTTTGAGTGGGTCTCCCAACTCTTTATAGCGAGCGAGCGCTTCGTCACGTGAAACGACTTCACGAGTGATTTCTAAGTTTTCATCGACGATGCGTTTCATCATCTTCTCAATCTCAGGCAGGTCTTCCTCGTTGATTCGGCGGTCCATTTCGATGTCGTAATAGAATCCGTTCTCGATTGTCGGTCCAATCCCGAGATAGATGTTATTCTCTTCTCCGTACAGACGCTTGATCGCTTGTGCCATCAAGTGCGCTGACGAGTGACGCATCAAGTCGAGACCGTCCTCTGAATCTGGCATGACGAGCTCGATTTTGCCGTCCTGTTCAATCGGACGACGGTAGTCGATGAGTTCTCCGTCTAGTTTTGCTGCGATTGCTTTTTTGCGAAGTCCCGGGCTGATTGAGCCTGCGACTTCTTCTGCCGTGACGCCGGCATCAAATTCTTTTACCGCGCCATCTGGAAATGTCAATTGAATCATGTACATCTGTCCCCTCTCAAAAAATGAATATAAAAAAAGCCCATCCCTCAAAAAGGGACGAGCTTTGATTCTCGTGGTACCACCCTCGTTCCCAAGCATCACGCTTGGCTCGAACACACGATAACGAGTGTGAATCGCCGCACGATTGACCCGTACGGTGCTCTGAGGGAGTAAATGCATCGTCGTCGTTAGGAAGCTTCCACCGCCCTTCCCTCGCTAAAACTCGTCTCGATGATCCATATCCTCTTCTATGCATCACTTATATGGTTATTAGTATAGTCAACTCATCCAAGAAAAACAATCCTTTACCGACGTCGATTTTCACCCTTCAGCTCGATTTGGGTCGTCGTCGTTGAAATTCGCTGCATGAGACGCTGTGCCTTCATTTTATTTTGCGCGGACCCATCGATTGAAAAGTGAGTCTCAAGCTCTTCTCCGCTAAAGTTCGAACTATATAACGTCGGCAATCGATGCATCATCCGATATTGGAGAATGATGCCGAACAGTTCGTCGCGCACCCACGGGCTGATCGCCTCAGCACCAATGTCATCAATCAACAAGACAGGCACATGTTGAAACGAAGTTAAAAATGAATCAAACGATTCGGTGCGAATTTTGCGTTTTGCTTCCGAGACGAATCCAGGGGCATGAACTAAAATCGTCTCGATATCCGCCACTTTCAATTCATTGGCAATGGCGGCGAGTAGATACGTTTTCCCGACACCGAAACTCCCGTGTAAATAGAGTCCGTTTACTTTTTGTTTGGACTTCATCCCCGTTACGAAACGCATCGCTTCCCGAAGTGCGATCTTGCGTGCATCGTCCGCCCAATCAAATGACTCAAAGCTCGCCTCACGAACTTCTTCCGGTAAGAACAAGCTCTTAAACTTACGGTCCATCTCTTTTTGGCGTCTAGCTTGTCGATGAGCGACCGTCTCTTCATAGCGAATGGCGATCTGTCCGAGATCGACATAGAGCACCGGTTGATGACCCGGGATGACGGCTTGTTCTTCCATGAACGTCTTCCCATCCATCTGCTCGGCATACTCACTCAGCTTCGTGAATCCAATTTCAATCGCTTTCTCTTCTAACTCAGGATGAGCGTTCAAAAAGGCGATCACTCCTGGATGATTGAGCGTTCGTCTGCGAATCGACTCATACGCTTCGCGGACTTCTTTTCGATTCATCAACTGCGATAACGACTGGTTGATTCGTTCCATCCCCTCACCCCTTCTCTTTCAATTCATTTAATAGTTTTACGAGCTCCGCGTCATCCGGAACGGAAGACTCCAATTCTTTCTTTCTCGCCTGATCATACGATCGCTGTTGTTTCGCTTCATCTTCAAGCCATTTAGGCATCTCGCCTTGTTGGGGTTTCCGACGCGAACCGACAGTCGTCCGCTGTACATTTTCACGTTTTTGTTGCTTCTTCTCAATGAGCGCATCTTGTGACGCTTCTTGCTCCAACGCTTCTTTCGCGTTCGTATAACCAGCCGTCTTCCAACTCGTCGCGATACGAAGGACATAGTTCTCGTTCAGACGAGTCTGTTTCTTCACTTCAATACAATAATAGAAGAGTGCGTTGATCACGCCCGGTGCGAGCCCGAGCGTATCGACGAGTTCGATGACCAACTGTTCGTCACTCTTCGACAGCTGAGGCGTCTTCCGAAGTGTCGATACATACTGATGGGGGTGCGCCGCTTCCATTACCGCTGGATCATGTAAATCTCCCAGTTTGGTCTCTTCAAGCTCCACCGTCTTCTCTTTTCGATGCCGTGTCTGCTTTTTCTTCAACTGTAATACCATCTGACGGCATCCGTCCCGCTTCTCCTGCTCACTGAGCGGAAGATAGGCTTCGTGAACGAAATATTCTTTCAACATCTCCGCCATCGTCTCTTCGTCGAGTTGAGAGACATAGGCCAGTTTTGTGATGGTTTCGTCTAATTTTTTTGTGAAAAACCCGACTGGGAAATTCGTCAATTTCTTCACAATATCCATATCGAACGAATAGTTGATTTCAATCTTCGCACGATCTGGTTTTTCGTAGTTCTTTTGCGTGAACGCTCGATGATTGACACCTTTGACATCAAACACTTCATTAAAGTCTTTCGTCACCTCGACGATTCCCGCTGGCAAAGGGTCAATTGTGAAACGCCCCTGAAGTTGTTTAAAGCGCACTTCCCCTACTTTATAGAAGAGAAAGCTCGATAACAGTCCATCGTTTAAAAACGTATGCGGTGCGAGCGGCACACGCAACTGATAGACGTATTGCGTCAATCGGGCATCTTTCGTTTTGTACGTCCGTACCAATCCAATGGCTTCGAGGCGAAATAGATTATCCGTCAATTCATTGATGGAGTACTCCAACATCTCACACAAGGCACTATGAGACATATAGTTCGATTTCATTTTGCCTGGCTTCAATTCACTCCACAGCGTCTGATACAGCGCGAGCGCTTTGACACCGATAACAGGCTGATATAAGTGGTAGAGGGACTGATACGATTCACGGTCAACAAGACCTGTACTCATAATGAGCAGTTCGTCCGTCCCAAAGATTGTACGTTCTTTCTCCATAGCTCTCTCCCCTGAAAAAGGGCGACCAGCAGGCCGCCCTTTAGTTGGTCGAATTTTCTTGCTTCATTAAATCTTCAAGTTCTTTAAAGAACACAGTGATATCTTTGAATTGGCGATAAACAGATGCAAAGCGGACGTATGCGACTTCATCGACACGTGAGAGTTCATTCATCACCAACTCACCCACTTGCTCACTCGGAATTTCCGACTGCGCGAGGGCGCGAAGTTGTTGTTCGACTTTTGTCACGACCCCTTCAAGCTGTTCAAGCGTGACCGGTCGCTTTTCACACGCACGAATGATTCCACGGAGCACTTTTTCGCGACTGAATTCTTCACGGTTTCCATCTTTCTTCACAATGATGAGGGGTGTCTGTTCCACCGTTTCAAACGTTGTGAACCGATACCCACATTTTTCACATTCACGACGACGTCGAATCGAATAATGGTCTTGCACCGGTCGGGAATCGAGCACTCTCGTTCCATTGTGATCACATTTCGGACAACGCATGCTCAAGCCTCCTTATCGTTCGACAGATTTATTTCCGATAGCACGAAGCGGGAATTGTTGTGTAAGCGCCTCGTAATAGTGAGTAACGATTTGTGCGAGGTCTGTCCCGAGTCGCTGTTCGCGGTTCAATGTAAAATCGACTGCTGTACGACCTCCGTCTACTTGTACGATCGTAATGAGTCCGTCCCATCCGTCACCAATGAACGAGAGTTCGCCACGGTTCGCGTCGATTCGACGGACCGTCTGACCATTTGACTGAATCTGACTTTCTAACCATTGTAAGATTGCGTTCGGAGATGCCGCATAGTAGCGTGTCCGAAGCGATTCATTTTTATGTGTATCTTTCGTTTCAATATGTGTTTGTAACTTATCTAACAGTCCCATAATCCACCTCAACGCCTGAGTTATATACGTTAAGCATATCAAAATTAAGGCAACAACAAAACAATTAAAAGGGCTGACCGTCAAACGGCCAGCCTCAAAAGGTTCTTCAGAATTATTTAGTTAGTGCAACTTGTGCTTCTGGAACACGAATTGGTCCCATTCCACGCTCAAGTTTCACATCTTCACGTACTTTTGCATCCAATCCTTCGGCGATGTATTGCGATGCCGTAGCTGGATCGATTCGATCTCCACATGTGAACACGTCAACCGACGCGTAGCCATGCTCTGGGAAACTGTGAATCGTTAAGTGTGATTCTGAAATGATGACGACTCCACTCACACCGTGCGGCGCAAATTTGTGGAAAGCGACTTCGCGGACTTCAGCGCCCGAACGAAGAGCTGCATCGACGAACAAACGCTCGATGTAGTCGATATCATTCAATTTGTCGGGATTGCACTCCCAAAGTTCTGTAATAATGTGACGTCCCATAGTATCCATATTAGTGGATCCCCCTTTACATCAATGGTCTCAAAGTAGTTGATGATCACTCACTTTGTGCCTGAATCGCCCACAACCACGGGGGCAAGTTAGTCCTAAGAGGTCCTAACCCTTTAAGTTGCGTTTGTCAGACCAATTGAAGTTCACGAAACTGAGTGTAACGTGTTTGGGACGTCGTTACAAGACATTTGTTTAAAAAAATCAAAAATATTTTTTAGACCGTAATATTTTTTTAGGCGTGTGTTTCTTGTTGCCCGATTTGAAGGTAACTCGCCACCATATCCAACAAGTCGACGACACGGCACGAATAGCCCCATTCATTGTCGTACCATGCGAGTACTTTTACATGATTCCCGCCGAGTACCATCGTCGAATCCATATCGATAATCGACGAGCGATCGTCTCCATTGAAGTCAATCGATACGAGCGGTTCATGAGAGACACCTAACACGCCCGTCATCTCTCCAAACGCCGCCCGCTCAAACGCTTCATTCACTTCATCGACGGTGACGTCACGGTGAAGCTCGACGACTAAATCGACGAGTGATACGTTCGGTGTCGGAACGCGGAGTGCCATTCCGTTTAATTTCCCTTGTAGCTCTGGCATGACAAGCCCAATCGCCTTAGCCGCTCCTGTCGAAGTCGGGATGATCGAACTGCCACAAGCACGCGCCCGGCGTAAGTCCTTATGCGGGTTATCAATATTATTTTGGTCATTCGTGTACGCGTGAACAGTTGTCACTAAACCTGTCTCGATTCCGAATGTCGAATGCAATACTTTCACGACAGGTCCTAGACAGTTTGTCGTACACGATGCATTTGAAATGATGTGGTCTTCTTCCGGGCGATAGTCTCGATCGTTGACCCCCATCACAATCGTGCGTAAATCCCCTTTCCCTGGCGCAGTTAAAATCACTTTTTTCGCCCCTGCATCTAGATGAAGTTTTGCCCCGATATCCGAGTTGAACTTCCCTGTCGCCTCGACCACGATGTCGATGCCAAGGTCTGCCCATGGTAAACGTGATGGATCACGTTCTGAAATGAGTTCGATTCGCTTCCCATCGACTTCAAGCGCATCCCCTTGCGCTCGAACTGTCAATCCGAATGGACCGTGAATGGAATCATGTTTGATGAGATGAGCGAGCGTTTCCGCAGGATAACTCGCATTGATCGCCACGACTTCATGACGTCCCTCAAGCATCAATTTTCGGAATACCATTCTCCCGATTCGACCGAATCCGTTAATCGCAACTTTTGTCCCCATGCTAAATCCCCCTTTTTCTACATTACGGTTTCATTATAACGGATAGCTGTAAGCGTTTTCACTATGATTCGTCACATTTTTTTCATTTTTCTTTGTTTATTTTTTGAAAATGAGGGAAATTTCTTGTCGTGAAGCACAACAGAAAGGAGGCGTCACCATGTTTGATTGGGGAGATATCGATAAGTTCTTCATTTCGTTTTTCATCATCTTACCGATTGTGACGTTGATTCATGAGTTCGGACACTTCTTTTTCGCAAAGTTGTTTGGGGGCTCGCTCGACATGCAAATCGGCACAGGAAAAAAACTATTTAAAGTAGGACGTCTTCAAGTGAACCGCGTCTATTTTTATGATGCGTGGTGTCAGTTTACAGATTTAAAATGGAGCAACAAGGTCACCCGCACGCTTGTATATGGCGGTGGAGCCATTTTTAATCTGGCGAGTATCTTAATTGTCAATGCGTTTATCTTAAGACGAGATATTGAACCGACGTTGTATACGTATCAGTTCGCCTACTTTTCGTTTTACTATATTTTCTTTTCACTGTATCCCATCTATTATTCGAACGGTCACCCAAGTGATGGACGTGCCATTTATGATACGTGGAAGAAAGGATCACCCGAATCCGATCCATTAAACTAACCAAACGAAAAGAAGGCGAATGATCATTCGCCTTCTTTTTCAATCGTCTTAAATTGTTCGACCAAACGGTCAATTTGCGGTGGTAAGTCACCGAGTGAACCGTTGTTATTGACGAGAAAATCGGCCTGATGCTTTTTCTCTTCAATCGGGATTTGAGAATGAATGCGAGCGAGTGCCTCTTCTTTCGTCAATCCATTCCGCTCCATGAGACGCATCAGTTGAATCTCTTCGCGACAATAGACGACGACAGAATAATCGACGAGGTCGAGCATTGTCCCCTCAAATAGGAGAGGAATATCAAAAATAACGACAGACTCGCCGGATGCTTCATAATCACGCATCTGTTCCTTCATCTCTTCACGAATCGCTGGATGCATCAGTTGATTGAGGTGTTGTCGTTTCGTCTCATCATGAAAGATTTCACGCCCTAGCGCGGGACGGTTTAAGACATCGCCGTCAAAACATTTTGGAAATGCCGCTTTTACACCCTCAATCGCCTTCCCTCCAGGTTCGACGACCGTCCTCGCAATCAAATCGGCATCGATGATCGGAATCCCCTTTTTCCGAAATAGTCGAGACACCGTGGACTTCCCGGTTGCAATCCCACCCGTCAATCCAATTTTCAACATAACGCCCACTCCTTAACGTTGTTGACAGTGTGGACAATAATGCGTGCCACGACCGCCTAGTTTCATCTTTTCAATTTCTTGTCCGCAACGACGACATGGTTCACCGGCTTGTCCGTATACATAAAGTCGTTCTTGGAACGTTCCCGTTGCTCCGTCTGGATTCGTATAACTCCGAATCGTACTTCCTCCACGTTCAATGGCCTCATTTAGCACGGCTACCGCTTCAATGCGTACACGCTCCACTTCTTCGTGCGTCAAACTAGCAGCTGGCCGTGTCGGATGCACACCAGCACGAAACAATGTTTCATCTACATAAATATTCCCTAATCCAACGAAGATGGACTGATCGAGAAGCGCCGTCTTGATAGCGCGTGTCTTCATCCGCTCTAGACGCTTATGCAATGCATCAGTTGTCACACGCTCGTCAAACGGTTCATATGCGAGCAGTGACAGTGGTGGTGTCGTATGAACCGCCTCATTCGTCCGCAACTCCATCGTTCCAAACTTCCGCACATCGTTATAATGTAGGGTCGATTGGTCCGTGAAGTTGATGACGACATGCGTATGTTTAGCCGGTTCTGTGATTGTCTCATATGGGAAGAACTTCCCTTCCATCCGGAGATGGGAGACGAGATACCCGTTCGTTAATTTGAATAAAATAAATTTTCCTCGACGTTCTACATCTGTAATGGTCTCTCCAATCAAATGGTGTACCCATTCTTCTGGCTCGAGTCCCCGAATGATTTTAGGATCAAGCACATCGACAGACTGAATCGTCTTTCCAGAAACGGCAGGTCGTAATCTGCGACAAACCGTTTCGACTTCTGGTAATTCTGGCATACTGATTTCCTTTCTATCTTCTTATTTCGTATCGAACCATGTCGTTCCAACGGCTCCATCCGCACGTAACGGAACATCGAGTGTCACCGTATGTTCCATCGCTTCCGTCACCAATTTTTCTAATGCTTCCATCTCTTCAGCCGGACCTTCAAAAATCAATTCATCATGTACTTGTAACAACAACTTGGATTGAAGTTGCGATGATTGAAGAGCGTGATCGACGTCAATCATCGCTTTTTTGATGATGTCGGCTGCCGTTCCTTGAATCGGTGTGTTGATGGCCGTACGTTCAGCGAATCCACGCAAGTTGAAATTACGAGAGTGAATGTCTGGGATATTACGACGTCGTTTTAACATCGTCTCGACGAACCCATGTTCACGAGCCCGTTCAATCGCAGCATCCATGAACGTCTTCACTCCCGGGAATTGTTCAAAGTACGTATCGATAAACGTTTGTGCTTCTTTTCGTGTGATACCTAGGTTTTGCGAGAGCCCATAATCACTGATTCCATATATGATTCCGAAGTTGACGGCTTTCGCCTGACGACGCATGAGTGAAGTGACTTCCTCATTTGCGACTTTGAACACGTTCGCCGCCGTCGACGTGTGGATATCCTCATCATGCAAAAAGGCCGCCATCATTTTCTCATCTTGTGACATATGCGCCATGATTCGAAGTTCGATCTGTGAGTAATCGACCGCATAGAGTACCCAGCCCGGCTCACTTGCGGTGAACGCCTTACGAATTCGACGTCCTTCCTCTAATCGGATCGGAATGTTTTGTAAGTTCGGGTTGACCGACGAGAGTCGTCCCGTTTGCGTCAATGTCTGCGTGTACCGGGTGTGAATCTTGCCATCTTCCTTCACAACTTTCTGCAATCCTTCTACATAGGTCGACTGTAGTTTCCCGAGTTCACGATAATGCATGATCTTCTCGATGATCGGATGAAGCGGCGCCAACTTCTCAAGGACATCCGCCGCAGTCGAGTAACCCGTCTTTGTCTTTTTCACAGGGGGAAGCGCTAATTTCTCAAACAGGACTACCCCTAGCTGTTTCGGCGAGTTGATGTTGAACGGTTCGCCGGCCAATTCATGAATCGTTACTTCAAGCGCAGACAGGCGCTCACGAAGATCTGTCTCCATGTGTTTAAGTGTTTCCACGTTTACATGAATGCCTGCCCATTCCATCTCGGCTAACACCGAGACGAGCGGTTTTTCAAGCGCCTCATATAATTCCGTCTGTTCGTTGTCTTTCAACTCTGAAGCGACACGTTCGAACAACGTCAAAATCGCATGTGCTTTCTCCGCGAGATGGGAATGGAATACTTCCTCATCAGGGACTTTTATTTTTGCGCCTTTCCCATAAACTGCTTCATCTTCTTCAAGAGGGTATGCGAAATGAGAAGCAATCGAGCTGAGTGACGTTCCACCAGATAAATTCAACAAATATCCGGAAACGAGTAAATCTTCGTAACCGCGAAGGGATAACTGATGACGTTTCAACTGAATGATTGTTTGTTTAGCATCGAGACAAATCGTCGTCTTCGATTCGTCTTCAATCCATTCCTTGACTCGTGCATCTTGTAACAGTGTCACGTCACCGACGGTCAAGCCACGATCTGATGCGATTGCAACCCCAACGATGTCTTCTTCGAAATAGTCATCGTGTAGTTGCTCGAGGAATAGGACAGCTCGAGACAAATCTTGTTCAGAAAGGTCGATGGTTGGCCGTACTTCTTTTTCGACCGTTTCTTCTGTAGAGCTGTCCGCTAATTTACCAATCAACGACTTGAATTGAAGTTCCATGAACAGGGGCTTCACGACAGAAGCATCATAAGGTTTAAAGACGAGATCGTCGACTGTCACATCAATTGGCACGTCCGTATAAATCGTCGCCAACTGTTTTGACATCTTCGCCTCTCGCTCGTTCGCTTCCACTTTTTCTTTCTGTTTCCCCTTTAGTTCATCCGTATGTTCGTACAGGGATTCGACGGTTCCATACGTTGAAATCAACTTGAGCGCCGTCTTTTCACCGACACCTGGGATACCTGGAATGTTATCCGACTTATCCCCCATCAACCCTTTTAAGTCGATCATCTGAATCGGTTGTAGTCCCTCATAACGTTCCTGGAATGCCGTTTCGTCCATTTTTTCGACATCTGTGATGCCTCGCTTCGTCAAGTAGACGGTCACGCGATCATCAATCAGTTGGAGTAAATCTTTATCTCCCGTCACAATCGTCACTTGATCGTATGATGTATCCTTGGAGAGCGTGCCGATGATATCATCCGCCTCATATTGATCAAGTTCTAAGACAGCGATACCAAACGCACGACAGACGTCTCGCACGAGCGGGAACTGTTCGCGTAATTCCCCAGGAGTCTTTTGACGCCCTCCTTTATAGTCAGCAAACGTATCGTGACGGAATGTCTTCTTTGACGCATCGAACGCAACGGCAAAGTGCGTCGGTTGCTCATCTTCCATCAATTTCAACAACATCATCGTAAAGCCGTACACCGCGTTCGTATTTCGACCTGACGCGTCCGACATCGGAGGCAGTGCAAAAAACGCACGATATGTTAAGGAGTTCCCATCTAGGACTAGTAGTTTATTCATTCAATCGACCTCCATTCTTCTCTTCATTCATCATACCATACGGGTACAAGCGTTCGAAAAAAAAGACCCTTTTCTACGAATAGAAAAGGGCCAAATTCTCGACCGTGTGGAGATGAGCACCGATCGAGTCACGAGATGATGAAGAGGTCTCATTCATAAGAATAGCAAGGTTTTGTAAAGTAAATATGAATTGAATAGCAAGGTTTTGTAAAGTGACTAAGAATCAGCGGTCAAGTGGGATTCAAACCCGCGGGAACGTGATGGTGAACGTCGTCCCTTTGCCCTCGACGCTATCGACATCGATTGTCGCATGATGGAGATCGATGATGTGTTTCACGATAGCAAGACCTAGACCCGTGCCACCTGAATTTCGGCTTCTTGCTTTGTCAACACGATAGAAGCGCTCAAAGATTCGACTGACTTCTTTTTCAGCAATCCCGATTCCATTATCCTTCACGCGTAACTTGTACGCATCCTCATTCGCCTCGACGGAAATCTCGACACGACTTCCTTCCGGAGAATAGTTGATGGCGTTCGCGACGAGGTTCATGATGACTTGTTTCATCCGGTTCAAATCGGCCTGTAAGACGGCCGTCCCATGATGCTTCGCCTCTAGATGAATCGACTTTTTGTCCGCTTTCTGACTGAGCAAGAGACATACCTCATCGACGAGCTGGTTCAAGTCGACGGATACCAACTCCATCTGGAAATCATCACGCTCTAATCTCGACAGCTCAAGCAAATCTTCAACGAGCATCTGCATCCGCGTCGCCTCTTTTTGAATGATGTCTAAGAACTGGTCGCGGAGTTCAGGGACTTCTTTAGCCCCGTCGAGTAATGTCTCACTAAATCCACGAATGGAGGTGAGCGGGGTCTTGAGTTCATGACTGACGTTCGCGACAAAGTCTTTCCGCATCTTCTCGAGTCGCTTCAGCTCCGTGATGTCGTTAAATAATAATGTCGTCCCACGAAGCATTCCCGTATCACTGAAAATCGGTGCAGCAGACACCATATACGTTTTCTGATTGAAGCCGGTTCGAATCGACAGCTGACGACGATGAACTTCTTCCGTCAAATACACGTCTTCGATCAGAGTCTCAACATCAGGACTCGGTAACATCCCGTGATAAAATTGTCCAATCGACAAATCATCGTATTGGAACATCTCGCGATACGAACGGTTGACTAATGTGACGATGCCTCGCTCGTCCACGAGAAGGAGCCCTGCCCCCATATATTCGATGAGTGATTCGAGTCGTGCTCGCTGAACCGATTCTCCGAGTGAAATTGACTCCAAATTTCGGGCGAGGACGTTGATTGATCCAGCGAGACTTCCGGTTTCCTCGTCATTTCGCAGTTCGTAAACGCGAGCCCGATAATTACCATCGGCGAGTTCCCGTAAGACGATGGTCGCCTCATCGATTGGTCGTATAAATTGGTTCGTCAGATGCTGAAGGACGAATAAGATGATGAAAAATGAAAAGAACAGCGCGAGCGCGATTGTTAACCAAATTCGATCATACACGCCTTCAAGGTCTGAAACATAACGGATGAACGTTAAATAGACTGTCTCCCCCGTCGCAAGTTCAATCGGTTTTGTGAACTGGATCAACTCATCTTCGTCTGCTTCACCAAACGTTCCGTCTTCAGGCACCAGACTCGTTTCAATCTTATAATCGATTGACCCGACACGAAACGGTGTCCCGGCGATGACTTCATTCCTGCTATTGAGTAGCAAAATATCAAAGCTACTCCCGTCATCGATTTGACCGACATATTCTCGAATTTCGTCTAGCTCTCCCCCTTCAAGGTATAGGGCAGCGAGCTGAGCATCCTCTTTCAAGCGGTCACGTTCAGAATCCAAATAGAAATCTTTAAACAGTTGGCCGAGCACGATGCCAAGCGTCAAAAGTACGCCCGTGACGAGAAGAATGAGCGTCGTCATGAATCTAGAGCGATACGTCTTCATTCCGAAGTCGGCTCCTCCATTTTATAACCGAGTCCACGAATCGTTTTAATATACGTCGGCTTCTTCGTGACCGGTTCGATTTTTTCACGGAGATGACTGATATGGACATCGACGATTCGCGTGTCACCGACGAAATCGTAATTCCAAATAGCGGATAATAATTGGTCTCGTGTCAGCACACGTCCTTTGTTTTTGGCTAAATAAGCTAACAGTTCAAATTCTTTCGGAGTCAATTCAAGACGTTCTCCTTGTTTGAACACTTCGTAGTTCGAAGCGACAATTTTTACGTCACCAATTTGAATGACATCCTCTTCAACCGCGGTTTCTTGTGGCGCCGAGCGTCTTAGAATCGCTTTGACACGGGCCACGACTTCCCGGGGACTGAACGGTTTCGTCAAATAGTCATCTGCACCGAGCTCGAGTCCGAGAACTTTATCAAACTCATCATCTTTCGCCGTGAGCATCAAAATCGGTGTGTTGACTTTTTGTTGACGGAGTCGTTTACACACTTCAAGTCCGTCCATTTCCGGAAGCATTAAATCGAGCACGATTAAGACGGCATCTTTCTTTTCAGCCAGTTCCAATCCCGTTTTCCCGTCATGCGCGGTCTCCACCTCGAAACCAGCTTGTTCTAAATTGAATTTTAATAACGTCGCAATCGATACTTCATCGTCGACAACAATTACTTTATCAGCCACACTACTTCCTCCTCTTAATCCATCAAATGTCACTCTCTATTTTACAAATCAAAGCTTGCAACGACCAACCTCAAAGTAAATCTTTACAAAAACAAAACAAATCCACTTTCAGTGTAGCATGCCCCACATGATGGAAACCGCAAAAAAGTGCTTCCCACAAAATTGTAGGAAGCACTTTCTTCTTATAAGACGCCTAATACGGAGCGGACCGAGTCGGCAGAACGTGAAAGTGCTGCTTTCTCCTCATCTGTCAAGTCGAGCTCAAGTACTTGCTCGATGCCATGTTTCCCAAGAATAGTCGGGACGCCAAGATACAAATCGCTAAATCCGTACTCGCCTTCTAAATAAGCAATAGCAGGTAAGATTCGACGCTGATCTTTTAAAATCGCCTCGACCATCTCTACGATTGCGGCAGCTGGCGCATAATACGCCGAACCGTCACCTAGCAGTTGGACAATCTCACCGCCACCTTTACGTGTCCGTTCGACGATTTGCTCGATCCGCTCATGTGGTATGAGTTTTTCAAGCGGGATTCCCCCGGCGTACGAGTAACGCACGAGAGGCACCATATCGTCACCATGTCCTCCGAGAACAAACCCGGATACATCTTTGACGGAAACGTTTAATTCTTGAGCGACAAACGTCCGGAAACGAGCCGTATCCAGCACACCAGATTGTCCGATGACGCGTTCTTTCGGGAAACCCGATTCTTTGAACGCCGCATAAGTCATCGCATCTACCGGGTTCGTCAAGACAATCAAAATCGCTTCCGGAGAATAGCGAGCAATCTCTTTGACGACAGAACGCATGACGTTTGCATTCGTTGCAACGAGATCGTCTCGACTCATCCCTGGCTTACGCGCGATTCCCGCCGTGATGACCACAATGTCCGAATCAGCCGTATCGGCGTAATCCGATGTTCCTGTGACCCAAGCGTCAAACCCTTGAATCGGAGCCGTTTCTTGCATGTCGAGCGCTTTCCCTTTCGTCGGTCCAACTTTTTCTTCCATATCGAGTAGAACGACATCCCCTAGCTCACGTTGAGCCAGGTATAGTGCAGTGGTTGCACCGGTGAAGCCACTTCCAATTACAGAAATTTTGTTACGACGAATCATGAGCTCTCCCCCTCAATTGGCGACTTATTCGTTTGAATTACATGTTTTTGATCAATTCATCCGCAAATTCAGAACACTTCACTTCTGTCGCGCCGTCCATGAGACGTGCGAAGTCATATGTGACAACTTTCGAAGCGATTGTTTTCTCCATTGAGTTGATGATGAGGTCAGCCGCTTCGTTCCAGTTCATGTGGCGGAGCATCATCTCACCTGAAAGGATGACTGAAGATGGGTTTACTTTATCAAGACCTGCGTATTTCGGAGCTGTGCCGTGTGTCGCTTCGAAGATTGCATGTCCTGTGATGTAGTTGATGTTCGCACCAGGTGCAATCCCAATTCCACCTACTTGCGCCGCAAGTGCGTCTGAGATGTAGTCTCCGTTCAAGTTCATCGTCGCGACGACATCGAACTCACGTGGGCGTGTCAAGATTTGCTGGAGGAAGATATCAGCGATCGAATCTTTAACGATGATTTTCCCTTCAGCTTCTGCTTTCGACTGAGCTTCGTTCGCAGCTGCTTCGCCAGACTCTTCTTTGATGCGGTCATACTGTGCCCATGTGAACACTTTGTCACCGTATTCAGCTTCAGCGAGTGCATAACCCCAGTTTTTGAATGCACCTTCTGTATATTTCATGATATTCCCTTTGTGTACGAGCGTGACCGATTTACGGTTGTTATCAATTGCGTACTCAATTGCAGCACGGACGAGACGCTCTGTCCCTTCAGAAGAAACAGGCTTGATGCCGATTCCTGAAGTCTCTGGGAAACGGATCTTGTTCACGTTCATTTCATCTTGCAAGAATTTGATAAGTTTTTTCACTTCGTCGCTTCCTGACGCGTACTCGATTCCTGCGTAGATATCTTCTGTATTTTCACGGAAGATGACCATGTCTGTATCTTCAGGACGTTTTACTGGTGAAGGAACACCTGTGAAGTAACGAACTGGACGAAGGCATGTGTATAAGTCGAGCTCTTGACGAAGCGCAACGTTCAATGAACGAATTCCACCACCGACCGGTGTCGTAAGTGGTCCTTTGATCGCAATCAAGTACTCGCGAATTTGATCGAGTGTTTCTGTCGGGAGCCACTCACCTTTTTCGTTATAAGCTTTCTCCCCAGCGTATACTTCCATCCATTCGATTTTCTTGTCGCCGCCGTATGCTTTTTCAACTGCAGCATCGAATACACGAACAGCCGCGTTCCAAATATCAGGACCTGTTCCGTCACCGATAATGAATGGTACTGTCGGAACGTTTGGTACGTTCAATACACCGTTTTCAACTGTAATTTTTTGTCCTTGTGTCAACATAATGAATCCCCCTAAGTACATTACTGTAGGTCGACGCGTACGCCGACCTACGTCACTTGTTAGTTTACCAAACTTTTGTCTAAAATGTGTCTCGAATTAACGTTCGTTCACAGGAACATATTTACGGCTTGTTTCACCGACATATTCCGCACGTGGACGAATCAAGCGGTTATCCGCATATTGCTCGAGAATATGCGCAATCCAACCTGACATCCGTGATACGGCGAAGATTGGTGTGAATAAGTCTTCTTCAAGACCGAGCGCATAGTATGTTGATGCCGAGTAGAAGTCGACGTTTGGTTTCAATCCTTTTTCTGTTTCAACGAGATGATCGATTTTCTCAGACATCTCATACCACTTCGGCTCGCCGATTTGAGCAGTCAACTGGCGGCTCATTTCTTTCAAGTGCTTCGCACGTGGGTCGCCGTCTTTGTAGACACGGTGACCGAAGCCCATAATTTTTTCTTTGCGTTCAAATTTACCACGTACATATTCTTCAACACGGTCGACCGAGTCAATCTCATGAAGCATTTTCATAACTGCTTCGTTTGCACCACCGTGAAGCGGTCCTTTGAGTGCTCCCATTGCCGCCGTCACACCAGAGTACATATCAGAAAGCGTCGCCACACAGACACGTGCCGTGAACGTCGAAGCGTTCAATTCATGGTCTGCATGAAGAATGAGTGCTTTGTCGATTGTCTTCTCTGCGACTTCGCTTGGTTCTTTTCCATTCAACATGTATAAGAAGTTCGCTGCATAGGAGAGACCTTCCTTCGGAGCGACAGGTTGCTCGCCTTTACGTAGACGTGCGAATGCCGTCACGATTGTAGCGACTTGAGCTTGAAGACGAATCGCTTTACGCATGTTTGCCTCGTCACTCATGTCTTCAGATTCTTCATCATATAGAGCAAGTTGTGAGAGCGCCGTACGAATCGTCGCCATTGCATTGGCTGATTTCGGTGCACGGGCTAACGTATCAATCACTTCTTCTGGCAACGTCGCTTCTTTCACGAGTGCCTCTGAGAGCGCTGTCAATTCCTCTGCATTTGGTAAGCGATCATTCCACAATAAGAATACAACTTCTTCAAATGTGGCGTTGTCCGCTAAATCATCAATGGTGTATCCTCCATAAGTCAATTGTCCGTCAATAATTGAGCTGACTTTTGAGGCTGCTGCCACAATACCTTCTAACCCTTTTGTCGTTGACATTCATAACTCCCCCTCAGTCTTGTTTGAAAGTAGTCGACCGTAAAAACAGTCTGTGTATAGGGAATAAGGATACGGGACGGGCTTCTCCCCTGCATTCACCCAGTCTCCGTTTACCCTGTCCTTTATATAGTATAAACAATTTATTGCAAAAAAGAAATGTAAGCGGCTTCAGTTGTCAGAAAATATCAAAACCATTTTTCAATGACTTGATATCCACCTAAAATCAAGGCTGCAATTCCAGCTCCAATCAACGGTCCAACAGGTACGCCTTTCATGAATCCGACCGCTAGAATCGTGCCTGCGAGAAGTGCCGTCGTGACGACCGGGTCGACGCGCATCAATTGCACGCCTTGCGCCGCTGCTAAGGCTACAAATATTCCTGAACCAAATGCAACGATTCCAACTGGACCACGAATACTATTCCACAATTCTTTAAAACCGATATCTCCGGTTGCAATCGGGACGAGTACGGCAATGGTAATAATCGTCACACCCCAATTGATTCCTTTCGATGCAAGTGTCGGAAATAATTGATCACCAAACCCTAATGCTTTGATGATAAGTAACGCACTGCTCGCGATAATGATTGACTGGTTTTGTGCAATGACGCCAATTAGCACCAATAGAATTAAAAATAAATATGCACTCATACGTATTCCTTTCTTCGAACGGAAAAAGAACCGACCTTTGTAGAAGGCCGGTTCGATTGTCGTTCAATTATGCGTTGTAGATTTTACCTGTGAGTGGGTCGATTGAAATCATCTGACCGTCACGAAGTGAAGTTGTAGCTGTATCCACACCTACGATGACTGGCTTACGGAGTGATGGTCCAACGATACCAGCGTGGCTCGTCAATCCGCCGTCTTCCGTGATAATTCCAGCCGCTTTTTCGATGGCAGGCATCATTTCTTTATCTGTGAATGGCGCGACGAGAATCATGCCGTCTTTCGCTTTCGCGTTTGCTTCTTCCGCATTTTTCGCGACAACGACTTCTCCAACGACACCGCGCTCACCGATTCCACGTCCGTCTGCGAGAGCATGACCGACGATGTGGACTTTCATCATGTTCGTCGTACCAGCTGTCGCCGCAGGAATACCAGCTGAGATGACAACGAGGTCACCGTCAGTGACGAATCCAGCGTGACGTGCTGCTTCTGATGCTTGAACCAACATTTCATCCGTGTTGTTTGGCATCGTCTCAGCAACGATCGGGTATACGCCCCAAACGAGGTTCAATTGACGAGCAACGCGCTCTGATTCAGTGACTGCGATGATGTTCGCTTCTGGACGGTATTTCGCCGTACGAGCAGCTGTGTATCCTGATTGTGTTGGCGTCAAGATTGCTTTCGCGTTCAAGTTGATTGCTGTGTGAGCAACCGCTTGTGAGATCGCATCCGTTACCGTATGCTCACTGCGCTTCTGACGATCTTTCAACAAGTTTTTGTAGTCAAGCATACGCTCAGTGCGTTCTGCGATTGCAGCTTGCATTTGAACTGACTCGATTGGGTAGTCCCCTGCAGCTGTTTCACCAGAAAGCATGACTGCATCTGTTCCGTCCAAGATGGCGTTTGCTACGTCAGATGCTTCCGCACGTGTCGGACGTGGGTTACGTTGCATCGAGTCGAGCATTTGCGTAGCAGTGATGACCGGCTTACCGAGGTCGTTACACTTCTTGATAAGTTCTTTTTGAACAGGTGTTACTTCTTCTGTCGGGATCTCGATACCGAGATCACCACGAGCAACCATCAAGCCGTCAGAGATTGCCAAGATTTCTTCGATGTTATCCACACCTTCTTGGTTCTCGATTTTCGGGTAAATCTTGATGTGTGACGCGTTGTGTTTTTCAAGAAGTTGACGAATTTCTACCACGTCAGACGCACGACGTACGAACGATGCTGCGATGACGTCGATGTCTTGTGAGATACCGAACTCGATGTCCGAGATATCTTTGTCTGTGAGGGCAGGAAGGTTTACCTTGACGTTTGGCAAGTTAACACCTTTCTTCGTCTTGATGATTCCTTCGTTTTCGATTACGCAACGGAGGTCGCGGTTCGGAAGTTTTTCAACGACACGGAGTCCGATGAGACCGTCGTCGAGCATGATGTGTGAACCGACTTCTACGTCTTCGTAAAGACCTTCATACGTTACAGAGAAACGATCTTTCGTTCCGACGATTTCTTCGCTTGAAACGATTGTGACTTCTTTCCCTTTTTCAAGAAGAGCTTTTCCATCTTCAAACGTATGTGTACGGATTTCTGGACCTTTCGTGTCAAGAAGGACTGTGACCACTTTCCCAGCTGCTTTCGCCGCTTCACGGATGTCACGGATACGTGCACCGTGCTCCTCATAGTCACCGTGTGAGAAGTTGAGACGGGCAACGTTCATTCCAGCTTCAATCATTTCAGGAAGACGCTTCTCAGAAGCCGGTCCAATCGTACATACAATTTTCGTTCTACGCATAATATAAAAACCTCCTAGGGGATATAGTGCAACTTACATACAGAAAACGGGGGGCCATAGACCTGATCCCGTCTCTGCAACTTCTTAAATCGTTTAGATCGACAATTGGTTGACGAGGTCAATCAATTGCATATCGATTGTGTGCTTGTTATGGTCGAGCGCCTCATCGATATCAAGATCCATCATCTGGTTATTACGGATTCCGACGACGCGGCCCGCTTTCCCTTCAAGAAGAATCTCGACAGCGTAAGCACCCATACGGCTGGCAAGTACACGGTCTGCAGCAGTTGGGGAACCACCACGTTGGATGTGTCCGAGAATCGTAACACGTGTTTCTGAGTTCGTCTTCTCGGCAATCAATTTGCCGATTTCTTCAGCACTTCCGGCACCTTCAGCAACGATAACGATTGAGTGCTTCTTACCGCGCGCAATCCCGTGGTTGATTCGTTCCACGATTGCATTCAACTCTTCTGGACGTTCTGGGACAAGAATCGACTCCGCGCCACCAGCGAGACCAGAATAAAGCGCGATATCACCAGCATCGCGACCCATTACTTCAATCACATACGTACGTTCATGAGATGAAGCTGTGTCGCGAATTTTGTCGATTGCGTCAAGCGCTGTGTTGAGCGCTGTATCGAAACCGATTGTCGCATCCGTTCCCGGAATATCGTTATCAATCGTACCAGGAAGGCCGATTGTTGGGAATCCGAGTTCCGTCAATTTTTGAGCTCCGCGATAAGAGCCGTCTCCACCGATGACCACGAGGGCATCGATATTAAACTTCTTCAACTGTTCTACTGCTTTTGCACGTCCTTCTTCAGTTCTGAATTCAGGACAGCGTGCAGAGCGAAGGAACGTACCTCCACGTTGAATGATGTCGCCGACTGATCCAAGGTTTAATTCGACTAAATCACCTTCGATTAATCCTTGGTAGCCGTTATACACACCGTACACTTCAAGACCTTCGAAAATCGCTTTTCGGGTCACGGCACGGACAGCAGCGTTCATTCCAGGAGCGTCTCCTCCGCTCGTTAATACCGCAATACGTTTTAAATTCACGTCACTCACCTCTTATGTGTTTTAACGAAATCTGAAAATAAAATACCATGTCTGACCTTTGTTTTACAACACAAGTATGTGAAAAAAATGCATAGGGTATGTTACAAAGCAGTCACTTGATGAATGAATAACTCTATATTCAAAGCCATTGTTACCGTTTTCACTCACTAATTGTGCCAATTTGATGATATTTGGTCGCACGTCCTTGAATAAGCTGAGAAGTCGACAGATCGAGCAACTCGTTCATGTGCTGTAATAATACAGGTTTCAAGAGTGATGACTGTAATGACACATCGACATGCGCGCCCCCATACACTTCCCCTACAACTTCATCCACAATCCCTAGGTTGAACAAATCTTGTGCTGTAATTTTCATTGTTTCTGCTGCACGTTCTGCTTGTTTGGCATCTTTCCATAAAAGTGCCGCTGCACCTTCTGGCGAGATGACCGAGTACGTACTATTCTCAAGCATCAACAATCGGTCGCAAACACCAATTCCAAGCGCACCACCAGAACCGCCTTCTCCGATTACAACGGAAACGATCGGTACTTTCAACGTCGCCATTTCAAACAAGTTTCGAGCAATCGCTTCACTTTGACCTCTCTCTTCAGCGGCTTTCCCTGGATAAGCCCCTTTCGTGTCAATGAATGTCAAAATCGGACGGTTGAACTTCTCGGCTTGCTTCATGAAACGCAAAGCTTTTCGGTATCCTTCAGGATGAGGCATCCCAAAATTCCGCTTCATGTTTTCTTTCGTATTCCGACCACGCTGATGCCCGATGATGGTCACCGGAACACCTTCGAATGTCGCAAGTCCCGATACAATTGCCGCATCATCATACCCGTGTCGATCGCCATGGAGTTCCATGAAATCAGGGAACATATGATGGATGTAATCGAGTGTTGTCGGACGTTTCGGGTTTCGCGCCAATTGTACGCGGTCCCACGGTTTCATATTCCCATAAATATCTTTTTCTAATCGGTCGAGCTTCAACTCCAGGTGACGAATCTCACGTGATAGGTCAATCCCTTTCGTTTCGGCTGTCTCACGCAATTTGTTTAACTGTTCGGTCACTTCTTTGATTGGGTCAAACATGTCGAACACCCCCATCGTGTAATCCGATCATTTTCTTCAAGAACGAACGCATCTGTTCACGATGGATGACCGCATCCAATTGTCCAGACTCGAGTAAGAACTCTGCCGTCTGGAAGTTTTCCGGAAGTTTTTCCCGAATCGTCTGTTCGATGATTCGTCTTCCCGCAAATCCAATAAGCGCTCCAGGCTCTGCGACGTTTAAGTCGCCAAGCATCGCAAAACTTGCTGAAACCCCACCTGTCGTCGGATGTGTCAAATAGGCGATGTAGAGAAGTCCCGCCTCATCATGTTCTTTTAAAGCGATGGACGTGTTCGCCATCTGCATCAAACTGACCATCCCTTCTTGCATTCGTGCGCCACCTGACGCCGTGAATAAGACGACCGGAAGACGAAGTGATGTCGCTTGGCGAACAGCAGAGGCAATCGCTTCGCCTACGTAAGCACCCATCGACCCCATTCGGAATCGAGCATCCATCACGCAAACGACGAGTGGTAGTCCATCAATCGTCGCTTTTCCGCAAACGACCGCTTCTTCAATCCCGGTCCGTTCACGGTCTTTATTCAACTTTTCTTCGTAATCCGGAAAATCGAGCGGATTCGCTTTGACGGAAGGTCCCGCAAACCGTTCGAAAGAACCTTCATCGACGAGCATGTCGATTCGTTCCTGTGCATGAAGCGGAAAATGGTAGCCACAGTCACATACCTTATGGTTTTCGTTCAACTGTTTTGTATAATGCATATATTTACAAGATGGGCACTTCGTCATCAATCCCTGTGGAGCGTCAATTTTTGGTTCTCGTTGACGCAACGGCATATATCGTTTCGGTTTCTTGAAAAAAGCAGTCATCGCTTCCCCCTCGTTCATTCCGGCATCCCCATTCCACGCCACGTCTCGACAAAACGCTTACGTTCTTCGAGCGTATATAACTCCCCAACATCTAGTCCCTCAAAAAATCGGTTCACTTCGCTCCAAATCCTGATGAACAAGTCATTCTTCAACTGAAAAATGAGTTGCTGACGAAACGTTCGATCCTCTTCGATCACTGCCTCTAATTGAGCTAGTCGCTCCATCGTCGGCTCTACTTCCGAAAACGCCATTCGCTCTAACAGTCTAAGCATTTCGATGATATCGGTCGCTTTCGTCTGTTTCGTGACGATGAACTCCGACAAAATCTCGATGTAGCGATGTCGGTCCTGTTCACATAGGAAAGTACCCCCGCCGCGCCTTGTCTCGACGATACCTAAAAAACTCAATGCGCGTAACGCCTCACGAACGGAGGCACGACTAATAGCTAGCGTCTCCGCAAGTTCACGTTCGGATGGAAGTCGATCCCCCGGGACCAGTGACGATTGGACAATTAATTTTCGTATCTTTGAAATATTTTCGTGAAATGTGGATGCGTGTTTTTCATGCATCTGACCGTTCAACTCCCTTATTTGGATCACTTATCAATCTTAAGTGGTCAGACCAATTAGTGCAATTATATCATCATTTAGGACTTGGTACTAGTTTCTGGACCAACCATTTTCATATCGACTCGTTTTAAGACAACATTCTCTTCTCCGAATCGCCTCTTCGCCTCTGACACATATTCCTCGTTCGGGTTGATTGCAAAAGCGGATGCCAGTTGTTTCACTTCTTTTGAATCCGTGAACCGACAAACGACCGGAACGTCACCCTGTGCACGCTGAATCCAATCTTCTAGTTCAGAGAATCGATCTAACGTGAGCCTTACGAACAAAGCTTGACCATGTAATGGGCGCACTCGTTCGACAATCAATTGTTTGCGTCCATCTCGCTCGTTCGAATGGACTTCAAGCAACAAAATGTTTCCTACGTAGAGGGAGCGACTGAACTGGGCAAAGGTTCTTGGAAAGACGACGACTTCTTCTTGCGTCACCCCATCGTCTACCATCATGACACCCATCCGCTCTTGCTTTTTCGTCATAAACGTACGCACGTCATCCACATACACGACTAGATACCCGTTCGTCCCGTGCAGAACGTCTTCAATCGTGGAGGGCTCAATTCCCACGTCCGGAATCGTCGTAAGCGGCGAGTGCACAACCCATGTTCCGAGTGCTTCCCGCTCTTCTTCAGACCAGTTTGGTTCTTTCGCTTTTTTCTGCTTAAGCCCGAGTGATGATAGTTCATCTGGTAAGAAGTGCGTACCAGCCTCTTCACGTAAACGTTCGACTGCTTCAAACGCACTCGTCCGATCACCGTGATACATTCGGTCAAGCGCTCCAGCTCCTAGCAAACGTCTCAACTTGAGTTGATCTTTACTCTTCCATTCCATCGCTTCTTGAAGAGTCCGGACGTCTTTTAGCTGTCCATTCAGCTCGATGAGTCGTTCGACGTCTCGTTTCGTCAGTCCTTGAATCGCTTTAAGCCCAAGACGGACGCCAGGACCTTCAAGTGTCGCATCGGCATGACCGTGCAATACGTCTGGCGGATACACAGGGATTTTGTCTTTACGCAATAGTCTCACGAGTTGACTTGTCTTCTCCGACGTCACGACATGGAAAACACGTGGATAATGCGCTTTGACGTAAGCCAATCGATAACTGATCAAACTGTAGGCGACCGCATGGGAACGGTTAAACCCATACCCTGCAAACTTTTCAATCCAAGAGAAGATTTGTGACAAGACATCTCGGTTCTTTCCTTCAGATTGACGTAAAAACCGCTCTCGTTCTCGTTCAATCGTACCGGTATCTTTTTTGGCAATCGCTCGTCTGATTAAATCCGCCTCGGCATATGAATATCCACCGAGTTTTCGAAGAAGTCGCATGACCTGTTCTTGATAAACGAGCACGCCATATGTCGACTTCATGATTTCTTCGACGTCCGGGTGAATCGGTTGATATGGCATACCATGTTTTCGTTTTGCATACGTTTCAATAAACTGCATCGGTCCTGGTCGATAGAGCGACATCGTCACGACGATATCCTCAAACTCTGTCGGTTTGACTTGGCGCAACGCCTGTTTCATACCCGACGACTCAAACTGGAAGATTCCGTCCGTCTCTCCTCTTGCTAACAATCGGTACGTTCGGGCGTCATGTAAGGGAATGGTCTTTAAGGAGAACATCGCGTCACTCTCGCGGGCCAATTCCTCCATTTGACGAAGGCGAGTCAAGTTTCGGAGCCCGAGCAAATCAATTTTGAGTAGTCCGATTTCTTCCAAATCCTTCATATTATATTGGGTCACATGATCCTCGAGTTCGGGTTGAAGTGGTGTCACGTCTTCAATCGGTTGACGACTGAGTACAACCCCAGCGGCGTGTATGGATGATTGACGTGGCAACCCTTCTAGCTGTTTCGCAATCCGAATCAACTGTTGACGCTTCTGGCTACCTGCGAACCATTTCATCTGTTTTGGATTCGCCATCAATTCGTCCAACCCACCTGATTTCACTTGTTTACTTGCAGCCTGCCCTTCTTCTAACGTCATGCCGAGCGCCCTCGCGACGTCACGGATGGCCGCCTTTGCCCCAAAGGTTGCGAGTGTACCAATCTGCGCCGCATGAGCCTCCCCATATTTCGATAGCACGTATGAAACGACTTCTTCCCGACGCTCATCTTCAAAATCTAAGTCAATATCCGGCATCGAGACGCGTTCCGGATTGAGGAACCGTTCAAATAGGAGGCCATAGCGAACTGGGTCGACTTCTGTAATGTGCAGTGCAAAACTGATGAGCGAGCCGGCCGCCGACCCCCGACCTGGACCGACCTCGATCCCGGACTCACGGGCGAATCGGATGATATCTTCGACAATCAGGAAATACGAAGAAAACCCGGTCTTGGCAATGACGTCAAGCTCAAACTTCGCTCGTCCGATATACGGCTCTTTCATCAGTTCCATCGCCTTTAACCGTTCACCGACGAGCCGCTTCAACTTTTGATCAGCGTCCGGTAACTCTGGAATCGCGCCTTCCGCTTGTGGAAGCTGCTCGAGTTGAATCAGTGCTTCAAATCGCTCAAGTTCGCCCAGTTCATCTGCGGTGAACCAGTCGTTCATTTCGCTTGGAAGCCGCACGTGCAATCCTTTTTGACGTACATCCTCCTCTGACATCACTTCGCCTTCTCGAATGGCAGAGATTGCCCGGAAACCCTCCACATCTTCAGGTCGCATATATCTCGTTTCAGGGACCGGAATCAATTGGACGGCAAGCTCTTCTCTCATCATGCGAAGTTGCTTTAACAGCTGTACCTGTTCTGTCGTCTGCGGTGCCGGGAGACCGAGCCATAGTCTGTTCTCGTCTACAAAAGACAGCAGTTGATGATAATGACGACGTCGATGGACCGGGTCGCTCGCTTTCCAGTTTTCCGGTAGGACAATGAGGGGCATCGTCGTACGTTCATCGATCCCGCCTTTCTTGATGATTCGGTATTGCTCTTGTAGTTCTGCTTCGTTCGAAGCATAAGCAAGTACCGACACATCGAGCCCGTCTAGTCGAAGGACGGTTCTCAGTCCGATGAGCGGCTTCACCCCATAGCGTTTGCAGTAGGATAGAAACGACGGCACACCATAAAAGGCATCGTCTGCGATGGCGACCGCTCGACTCCCTCGCTCTGTCATCTGCATCACATATTGTTCTAGTCGAATCGTGCTTTGTAGTAAGCTATAAGCAGTTCTGACATTAAGATGAATCATCTTCGTCCTCCTCTCTATTTAATGATATTGTCAAACTCAATTCTCCACTTCTCTGATACAATAATTATAGACAAAACTCACGACAAAAGGGGGCAAAAGCGTATGATTATCAATCGGGGACAAATTGCGCGCGATAAGTTAGAAAAATTACAGAACGGTCAAACCGTCTTTGCGGACAGTCCTGAAATCATCGACCGACTTCGAAAGTATATTGCAGAATATCAACTCGATGTCGTCGAAGATGTGACCGACCGCGGCACGTGGTTTATCCCACAAGAGAACGGAGACAAATGAAGAGAGCTGACCGCGGTCAGCTCTCTTCATTTTCTTCAAACGTGAACTCTCCTGCGACTTCATTCAAAGCAGCAATGACGTCATCCATTTCATCCCACGTGTTAATCGTGGCACCTGACGCCATCGGATGGCCACCACCACGGTAACGCTTCGCCACTTCATTGATGACAGGTCCTTTCGACCGAATCCGGACACGAATCTCTTCTTTGTTTTCGACGAACATGACCCAACATTTCAATCCTTCGAGGCCAGAGAAGCTATTGACGAGTTGCGATGCCGCTTCCGGGGACGCATGGAACGTCCGGAGCACATCTTTATCAATCTTCACATACCCGACGCCTTCTTCTGTGACATTGACGTGCTGTAACACATACCCTTGTAACTGTAGCGTCGCTAAGTTGGTCTTATACATGTGTCGGTACAGTTTGTTCGTATCGATGCCTTTGTCAATCAATCTCGAAGCAATCTCAAACGTACGTGCCGTGGCATTACGGAACTGGAAGCGCCCCGTGTCACCTACGATACCGGCATATAATAAGAATGCCGCTTCTTGATCGATCGGATAATCCCAAATGTTCGCCAGCTCCACAATCATCTCGGACGTCGAACTGACCGTGGTGTCCACGATTTGTGTCATCGCATACGGGTCTTCATCAGGGTGATGGTCGATTTTAATGATTGTTTTTCCTTTTAACGCATATGGTCCATCGATTCGTTCCTGATTCGCTGTATCTAGAATCAAAACGAGCGCATCCTTATACATTTCTTCCTCAACGTGTTCCATCTTTCCTAAAAATTCAAGGTCGGGCACCATACCGCCGACTACATAGATCTTTTTATCCGGATGAACCGACTTTAAAATACGTTGGAGCCCGAGCTGGCTCCCCAATGCATCGGGGTCTGGTCTGACATGTCGATGAATAAAAATGGTGTCAGCCGCCTCGATTTCTGTTTTGATTGAATCCGCTTTCGCCCATGCCCACATGATGATTCCTCACTTTCCTACACACTATTATGGTATGATGATAACAGATTACGAGAAAGAAAGGGGTTCCTTCACTTGCAACTTGTCATGATTGGACTCATTTTGTTTGCGCTCGGAGCGTACCTTGTCTTCAAGCGTCGTGCTTTTTTGACAAAGACGCCAAACCGTAAAGCCTTGTTCAATACACAAGCTTTAATCTGGTTAAGTTTATTCCTCGCGCTATTCGCCGCGAACCAAATGGTTGGTGGATTCGGTTTGAATTCATCGGTCGGTTGGATTGTCAGTATCGTCATGTTGGTCGTCGGCTTAGGCAATGCGGTCGTTGGATTTATCCGTTACCGTAAAATCTATCCGCTCGCCGCAGAAGAACCGACGAATACACCTTCATAAAAAGAGAGCACCCGCTACTCGTGTAGCCGGTGCTCTTTTAAGTTACCGATCAATCAACTGTGCCGTGACAAGCGCCTTGGCGACAAGTTGTGTACCTTGTGTCATCTCCACATCAACTTTCCCGAACTTCCGCCCAAGATCGAAGACGTTTGCCGACACTCGAATCTGACTCTCAATCTGAATCGGTTTCATGAAATAGACGGTGATGTTCTCGACCACCAAATCCCCTTTTTTCATATGACGCAGACTGCGCGTCGCCCCTTCGACTAACAAAGTCGTCAACACACCTGATGACGCGGTCCCCATATGGCTCGTCATTTGCGGAGCAACCTCGACAGTAAACGCCGTACCGTTCGACGCAGGATCTTCTTTCAATTGGTTCGTGATCATGTTGTCGAACGTTTCACCGACTTGCGGCTGACGATTCGCAAGCTGCAACGCCTTCAACACATCTTGACGACTGATGATTCCGAGCAAGCGACCATAGTTATCGACGACAGGGAGCATCTCAATCCCTTCCCATACCATCTGGTGCGCAGCGTTGGTCACGCTCGTCTGGACGCCGACCGTGATCGGGCTCTTTGTCATGACTTTCTCGATATCATAGTCGTGCGATTTGTCGATTACATCTTTCGCAGTAATCACCCCGACCACCTTCATCTGCTCATCGATGACCGGATAACGATTATGCTTCGTCCGCTCATTCAATTCGTGCCAACGTTTCACCGTGTCATCCGACTTCAAATAAAACGTGTCATGAAGCGGGATGACGATGTCCGAGACAAGTAGAATCTCTTTTTTGATGAGGCGGTCATAAATCGCTCGGTTGATCATCGTTGCGACGGTAAAGCTGTCGTAAGAAGTCGAGATGACGGGCATATCATACTTATCCGCCATTCGCTTTACTTCATCCGTCGTATCAAATCCCCCTGTGATCAACACGGCCCCTCCGGACTGCAAGACGAGTTCATGCGCCTTCTCCCGGTTTCCGATGATGACGAGTGAATCGACATCGATATAACGCATCATCGCTTCCAATTTCATGGCGCCGATGACAAATTTAGATAATGTCTTATGCAAACCATTTCGTCCACCCAACACTTGTCCGTCGACAATATTGACGACTTCGGCAAATGTCAGCTTCTCAATATTCTCTTTTTGTTTACGCTTGATCCGAATCGTCCCTACACGTTCGATGGTAGAGACGAAGCCTAGGTTCTCAGCTTCTTTGATGGCCCGATAAGCCGTACCTTCTGATACAGCTAACTCTTTGGCGATTTGGCGGACCGAAATTTTTGACCCAACATCGAGTGACTCGATATGTGCTATGATCTGTTCATGTTTTGTGGTCATACGCGGAGTCCCTTCTCTCAATACATTTTCTACTCTTTCTAGTATACTGTATCAGTCAAACTTGTTCAAACTGTACTAATCAAATTGCAACATTTCCTTTCTGTTTTCGAAACAGCTATAATAGACGAGTAGTCAACGTAAGAGTGAGAAGGGAAGGGATTCATCTTGAATCAACGCACCAATCAAATTGCACAATCTTTAGCGACGAAAGGATTAGATGCAGCATTCGTCACATCAAAGGCATCTGTATTTTACTTCTCGGGAGTATACGCAGAAGCACACGAGCGGCTGATTGCCATCCTCGTCCTAAAGAATGGGACAACTGCCATCATTTGTCCTGCCCTTGAAAAAGGAATTGTCGAAGCGAGTGACTGGTCAGGTGAAATCGTGACGTACATGGACCACGAGAATCCGTGGGATAAAATCGTCAAGTTGTTCCTCGATAACCAAATCGTTCCTGAGCGTATCGGGATTGAAGGCGAGCATTTGACATTCAATCGTGTCGAGCAACTCCGCGCTGGTTTTGCCGGATTGTCGATTATCGATTTGACAGACGAACTCCAAACGTTACGCATGATCAAATCACCGGATGAAGTACGTATAATGAAACGTGCCGCTGAACTTGCAGACATGGCAATCGAAGCAGGAATTCGGTCACTTCGTGAAGGCGTGACCGAGCTCGAAGTCATCGCGGACATCGAATATGCAATGAAACAACAAGGCGTTCGTGAAATGTCATTCGACACACTCGTATTGTTCGGTGAAAACAGCGCTGACCCTCACGGTGTACCAGGTAACAACCGTTTGAAGAAAGGCGATTTCGCCTTGTTCGACCTCGGTGTCGTCTGGCAAGGGTATTGCTCGGATATCACCCGAACGGTAGTCTTCGGTGAAGCGAGTACGAAACAACGTGAAATTTACGAAACGGTATTACAAGCAGAAGAAGCAGCGATCGAGATGGCGAACGTTGGTACGACGCTCGGAGCGGTCGATATCGCAGCCCGTCAAGTCATCACGTCCGCTGGATACGGTGAGTACTTCACGCACCGTATCGGTCATGGAATCGGAATCGAAGTTCATGAACATCCATCGATGGCGGCGAACAATGACATGACAGCCCAAGTCGGGATGACGTTTACGGTCGAACCAGGTATTTATCTACCGGGCGTAGGTGGTGTCCGCATCGAAGATGACCTCGTCATGACAGAGAGCGGTCCGATTACGTTGACGAGCTATCCGAAAACACTTCAAGAGATTCAATAAGAAAAAGGTGGGGTCCAAGGACCTCACCTTTTTACGCACTCTTCAATAGAACAATCGGAACATGACGTCGCGTTGCGGAACTTCATAACGTTCCATTTTTTTTAGAAATGTTCGTTTGTCATAAGGCACAGCCCGCACATCAATCTGCATCCCATTTTCCCCGTCTGACAAAATCGCGAACCGCGCAAGTTCATCTCGTGCTACACCGAGCGCACCTGGATTGACGTACCGCTTCTTCTCGTCTTGGAATAGGTGAACCGGGTGGTGATGTCCAAATAAGATGACATCCCCATCGTACTCTCCATACAACCGTTGCATGTTTTCAAGTGTCGGCTCTAGAAGATCATGGAATGGTTCTTCGACGATGGTAGCTTGACGCTTTTCGCTCGGGATGTGGTAATGGATACCGAATGCCTTCTGACTAGCCAACTCACCCGTGATTGTCCGCGGAAGAGACCCAAGAACATCCACAGATGACGCGCGACCCACTCGTGATGCGGTCGCGTATGCGCATAGCTTTCTGGATGTCCCTTTCCGGCTAAAAGCGAGACGACCGCTTCATCATGATTACCGGAAATCATGTGTGCCCCGCGGTCAATCAATCGCTCCATGACCGCGTTTGAGTCCGGACCCATCGCAATCATGTCACCAAGTGACCAGATGATGTCGACCTGCTCTGTATCTAACGCATGAAGGACTGCCTCTAGCGCCTCTAGATTTCCGTGAACGTCAGTCACAACGCCAATCTTCATCGCTCTCCCCCTCACTTTCGATACTGATGGACAACGTTGACCCCGCCGGTCACATCGATGACGGCGCCCGTAATCATATCTGATTCCTCATGCAACAGGAAGGAAATGAGTCGTGCGATATCCTCTCCAGTTCCGTGTCGTCCGACTGGAGTTCCTTCATCGATTTCCGCCTCCTCGATACGCATCTCTTTTTGAGATCCGACGATGTTTCCTGGATTGACCATATTTGCCGTAATCCCAAAAGGCGCTTCCTCAAGAGCGACCGATTTCGTCAAACTGACGAGTGCCGTTTTTGCTGCCGCAAACGCTGAACGGTGAATCCATCCGGGAGCTGATGCACTTTCCGGAAACCCGTATGAGATGATGCGCCCGAAACGATTGGAGCGCATCGAAGGAATCGCGCGACGCATCAACCAAAACGAGGCAGACAGGTTACCTGTCACCACTTCATCCCACTCCTCATCCGTCAATTCGACGAGCGGTTTCCGTTCAAAAATGTATGGACCCGCATTTAGAATCAAGGCATTCGGTTCACCAAACCGCTCGACCGCCTCCTCATAAGCCGAGAGCAGTTGTTCGCGGTTCGTCAATCCTGCCTCGATCATATGTATCCGCTCATGTTCCCAATCAATCGGATTCCGCTGCAATATACTGACGTGCCACCCTTCTTGCAAAAGACGTTCTGTCACGACACGCCCAATCCCTTTCGCACCAGAAGTAATCATTACATGTTTCATCGTCCAACCTCCTCCGCCTTATTTTACCCGTTCTTTCACGTGAATTCCAAACTTGGACATGTCGTGAACAATTCTATGAAAAAATTCACTCCTTTTCATGACGAAAAAGCGTGAAATTCGAAAGAAGTGGTATACTATATATGTAAGCCGAACGTATAATTCGAGCGAAAGGTTGGGATTTACATGGCAATTGTATACAAACACATTCTATCTGCCGTTGACGGCTCTAAAGAGGCGGAACGTGCATTTGAGACCGCAATCGATGTCGCCATTCGTAACGAAGGGAAACTGTATGTAGGTCACGTGATTGACACGCGTACATTCGCGACAGTTGAAGCCTACGATCGGACGATTACCGAACGCGCAGAAACGTATGCTAAAGAGTTACTCGAAGACTATGTGAACCGTGCCAAAGAACGTGGCGTGAAAGAAGTCGAGACCGTGATCGAATACGGTTCTCCAAAAGTGACAATCGCTAAAAAGATTGCTCCTAACCATGATATTGATCTTATTATTTGTGGCGCGACTGGGTTGAACGCTGTCGAACGCTTCTTTATCGGAAGTGTTTCAGAAAGCATCGTCCGCTATGCGAAGTGCGACGTGCTCATCGTCCGTCAATAATCATTTATTCTCGAAAAAGGGGTCTTGCGCAATCGCAAGACCCCTTTCTTTATTACAACACCTTGACCGTAACCGTTTTACGACCGAATTGAATCGCCGCACTGTGCGAATACATTAAGATGTCGATTTTATTTCCTTTGATGGCGCCGCCAGTATCTGCAGCCGTATAAGTTCCTAACAACTTGCTTCCTACGTATACTTGAACTTTCGTTCCAAGTGGAATGACACGCGGGTCGACCGCGATCACATTACGTTTTTGTTTACGGACGTCCCAACCGAGAGCCGTTTTCCCAGAACAACCTTTGCAATAAGGTGTATACGCCGATGCTTTCATCGTGTACGTTTTGCCGACAGACTGTTTCTTCGCTCCTGTTGTCGTGACATAACTTGTCGCAACCCATGCTTTTTTCTTTTTATAATAAACTTGTGTCCAGGCTCCTTTTGAACCTAAACGTTGCAATTTTTGACCTTTGTTTAACTTACCTAAAATTTTTGTACCCATTCGTGCATCTGAACGGATATTTAAATCGTTCACTTTACTAACGACATAAACTTTATTTGAAGAGGCAGCTTGCACTTGCGATTGTGGCAGGAAAAGCGTTGAAACTAAAATCGTAATTAGCATCATCCATCCTAACTTTTTAAGCATGCAATTGTTCCTCCCTTAATTCAGATCGTGTCATCGATGAATTTCACATCGAATATTTCGTCCAGATAACTATATGATGAAATATGTAGCAGTGCCGTTACACTTACGGTTCATTTAAATGTCACGAACGTTACAACTTGATGTCAAAACAGCCGATTCTTTGCTTTAAATTGCACTTCCGAAACGAAGTAGCGATATTTATATAAATAATCATCCAATATATGGTTTTTTCATGACTCAAATGTTACAAAACGATATAAAACATGCACCCATTGTTACAAAGCGAAAATTCATTTGTCCTATTCATCCTCTAGCACGTTAGGAAAAAAGACTCAAAAAAACCCACGTTACGCGAGGTAACGTGGGTTTGAGTGATCTTATGCGTGCTCTTCAACGAGGTTTGCAATGCGAACCGTATCACGAGCGATGACCAATTCTTCGTTCGTCGGGATGATGATGACCTTAACTGGTGAGTGTGGGTAGTTGATGAACAACTCTTTGCCTCGTGCACCATTGTTAAGTGAAGGATCCCAGTAGACGCCCATGAATTCGAGACCACGGAGGATACGCTCACGGATGACATCCGAGTTTTCACCGACACCGGCAGTGAAGATGATGGCGTCGACACCATTCATTTCAGCAGCATATTGACCGATGTAACCGTGAATACGGTTTGAGAAGATTTTGAGAGATACTTCTGCACGGTGGTTTCCTTCTGCAGCCGCTTGCTCGATGTCACGTAAGTCACTTGAAATACCAGAGAGACCGTAAACACCAGACTCTTTGTTCATGACGTTCAAGACGTCCTCAGCAGACTTCCCTGTTTTTTGCATCAAGAATGGAATGAGGGCTGGGTCAAGCGAACCTGAGCGAGTTCCCATCGTGATTCCTTCAAGCGGTGTGAAGCCCATTGTTGTATCGATTGAACGACCACCTGCAACGGCTGCGATTGACGCACCGCTACCGAGGTGACATGAGATTAAACGCAAGTCTTCGAGCGGACGACCGAGAAGTTCTGCTGCACGTTGTGTCACATACTTGTGGCTAGTCCCGTGGAAACCATATTTACGAACGCCGTGCTCTGTATAGTATTCATACGGAAGACTGTACAAGAAGTTCTCTTCTGGCATCGATTGGTGGAATGCCGTGTCGAATACCGCAACTTGTGGAACGTTTGGCAGAATTGCTTGGAAAGCACGAATCCCAGTCAAGTTTGGTGGGATGTGAAGTGGTCCGAGCTCTGTGAAAGACTCGATGTTCTTCATGACTTCGTCATCGATTACAACCGAATCCGCATACAACTCTTTCCCGTGTAACACACGGTGACCTACGCCAGAAATTTCATCGAACGATTGAATGATATCAAGTTCGATCAGTTTCTCTAACGTCAATTCAACCGCTTCTTTGTGCGTGTGAAGTGGCGTGACCACGTTGAACTTCTGTCCTTCACCGTACTTGATTGTAAAAATTGCATCTTCTTTCCCTACACGCTCAACCAATCCAACTGCGAGCAACTCTTCCGTTGGCATCTCGAGTAACTGGAACTTGAGCGATGAACTACCAGCATTGACTGCCATAATTTTCGTCATGTCATACACCTCTTACCTTTCGTTTTAAACGCGTTTCTTTATCTGTTCAATTTAAAACTGATAACTGTATCATAATGAAGATACTTGATTTTGAATACCTTTTTCAAGTGTTTTGTCTATTATTTTTGCGTTGTTTTGAACCAATCATCAATCTGTTTCACTACATTGGCAACCGCTCGAACGTCCGTGAACGACGGAAGCTCAACGAATAAGGCTTGTTTCGGACGTGTGACGCCTTCCCCTACTTTTTGAAGGAGCAACAAACTTTTCGCATAGCGTTCATCTTTAAACATCGTTGTCGGAAGTTGGATCACACCTTTGACAACCGCTTCACGGTCCATCCATTGTTTTAATTTCCCTTCATCATCCTGTTCAAACAAATTGTTCGGAATGACGAACAATCCGTGTCCACCCGGTTTCGTATGACGGATCGCCTGTTCCATCATCAAGAAATGAGAATAGGCATGTCCTTCATTACGTTTCATGTCGTATTCGGCCGCGACTTCATCATTTGGGTAGTAACCGATCGGCAAATCCGCAAGTGACAGGTCGCTCGGTTCGACAAACAAGGGGGCGAGCGCGTCTTGATGGAAGTATGAAACCGGCTCTCCTAATAAATTGCTGATCGAATAAGAGAGACGAAGCAACAATTCATCGACTTCGACCGCTTGTGCCGTTGCTTCTTTCAATTGCGAGAGGACCGCATGTGTCAATGTGCCTGTTCCGCTCCCGAGATCGAGAATCGTCGCACCATCTTTGAGGAGCTTCGTTGCCAAGTAGCCCATGAACAAACTGACCGCATCCGGAGTCGGTTGGTTGTTCGGTGGGAGTTGCGTCGTTTCTTCAAGCACGAGTAGACTGACAGCTTTCCGCACGTCATCCATCTTCTCATTTTCGATGTCGACATGGTCAAACACTTGCACGATTGCCTCAATCGGTAATACATCAAGGTCGTTGACAAGTTTTTTCGCTTCTTTCTTCCAATCACGATACAGTTGTTCAAAACGTTCCATTTTCGTTCATCCTTTCCATACAAAACCGGCCCCCATAAGAGGACCGGTCGGTTCACGTACTAGTGTAAGCTATTTTAATCAATTTCGCCAAACGAATCAATTCGCTTGTTCGAATGCCTTAAGCGCTGCTTCGAAATCAACTTCGTCCGTCATTTCATCCATATATTGAACATACTGGACGACGTCGTTTGAATCAACGACGAACACAGAACGAGCGAGGAGACGCATTTCTTCGATTAATACGCCGTACGCTTTCGCGAATGATAGATCACGGTGATCAGAGAGTGTGACCACGTTGTCAAGACCTGAAGCTGAGCACCAACGACGTTGTGCGAATGGGAGGTCGTTCGATACAGTCAAGACCGTTCCGCCAAGTGATGATGCTTTCTCATTGAATTCACGCGTTTGTGCGTCACATACGCCTGTATCAATTGAAGGAATGACACTGATTAATTTTTTCCCCGGATAACTTGCTAATGTCACTTCTTCTAAAGCTGTCGTCAACACTCGGAAGTCAGGAGCTTGGTCTCCCACTTTCACTGGATTTCCTTGTAATGTCACGTTGTTCCCTTTAAATGTTGGCATGAACTCATCCCCTTTGTTGTAGTTACCTTCTCATCATATCGATGAAATTGAGCCTTTGACAAACTTCCTGCTTTTGGCTCTGTTTCAGTTTTCCCTATATTGGTTGAAGGAAACACGTTATAATAAGGGGGACACCATTGACAAAGGGGATGACTCAGATGAGAAATAACGTCTATTTGTACCATCGTAACGTCAACGAATTCACTAAAGAAGTGAAGAAGCTAAAAGAAATCGGGGAAAAACACGGGTTTAACATTGTCAATCAACCAGAAGATGCGAATATCATCGCTGCGGTTGGTGGAGACGGCGCCTTTTTACAGGCTGTTCGCTATACAGGCTTTCGTCAGGATGCTATCTATGTCGGATTCGGACGCGGATTGAACGAGTTTTATTGTGACTTTGACATACATAAACTCGATGAAGTCGACCGCCTCTTCTCGGACAACTCGACGCGAATCGAAGAAGGTCTCGAAGTACGCAAATATCCACTTCTCTCCGCATCAATCAACGAATCGACACCGCTTCTTTGTTTAAATGAAGCTTCTATTAAATCGAGTATCATCAAATCACTCGCGATCGAGGTATATATCGACGACTTGCACTTTGAGACATTCCGTGGGGACGGAATGGTCGTGTCGACTCCGACCGGTTCGACTGCTTATAACAAATCGTTGAGCGGCGCGGTCGTCGACCCACTTATTCCATGTATGCAAGTCAGCGAGATTGCTTCGGTCAACAACAACCGTTACCGCACACTCGGCTCTTCGTTTATCGTACACGAATCACGCAAGCTATCTCTTCGCATCGTCGAGGACGGAAACGATTACCCGATCATCGGTATGGATAACGAAGCACTCAGCTTGAAGTACACGGACCGGATCGATATCGAACTTTCTGACAAAGTCATCAAGACCGTCAAACTTCGCACAAACTCGTTCTGGCATAAAGTACAACGTTCATTCTTCTAATCAAGAAGAGGAGCCGGTTGACCCTAATTAGGATCAATCGGCTCCTCTTTTATTTACGATGTAACGACTTCCGCCTCATATACCGGTTTTCCTTCGACGACCGTCATGGCTAAACGATTGTGAAGAATGTCCTCCCCTTGTAATTGGAAGAAGTCCTCGTCCCACACGGTGAAGTTCGCGTTGTAACTTTGAATCAATAACCCGTTTCTTCCGTGCGTACCCGTGGCGACATGAGGTGAATACGTAAAGCTACGAAGTGCCTCATACATCGATAGACGCTCACTCGGATTTAACGTGCTCGAACCCTTAAACGACTGTCTCGCCACCGCTCCGAACACCCCTTTCCGAACATCGACGGATGAAATCGGGGCATCACTTCCCCCTAACAATAATGCTCCCGTATCAAGAAGTGACTTGAAGCGATACACATCATGAACGCGTTCATTCCCTAACCGTTCAAACAACATATCTAAGTCGTCAGAAAGAAAGACCGGTTGCGCATCGATTAGAACAGGCAGGGATTTGATACGCTGGATCAAGGAATCGTTCAATAAGGAAGCATGGATAATCCGGTCTCGCGTCCCTTTTTTAGCTGGATATTTCTCAAGCAGACTGACAAACTGTTCGACGGCCGCATCCCCAATCACATGAGCCGCCACGTTCATCCCGTACGTACGCGCCTTTTTCACGAGTGCTTCCAAATGATCCGGCCGGTGCACTTCGATCCCTCGCTGAGCCCGGTCATCAGCATACGGCGCTGAGAGCAGCGCTGTCCGCCCCCCGAACGAGCCGTCTACGAACAGTTTCATCGCCCCAAAGTCAAACCGTTTTCGTTTTGTCATCGCATCATGTTGAATGACACGGTCCACGACTTGTTCATGAACGAGAAGATGTGCTTGGAACGGTAATTCATCCAACACGTCCTCATACGCTTGAATCGTCTCTAGCGGGTCACCATGATAAAACAAGTCCTCGGTGTGGGCACCAACAATCCCGTATGCGAACAACGAATCGATGGCACGTCGGAGTGAGGCAGCATTTTTCTTCCGATTCCCACTCAGTTCTTTATATAAGAGGTCGAGCGCGGCATCATACAGGACACCGTTCAACTTCCCTTCCTCATCCCGCCCGAGCTTCCCGCCTTCGATGACCGTGTGATGAATCAAGCCGAGGCGCTCGAGTCCTTTCGAGTTCACGACCGCAACATGACGGCAGACACGTTTCAAGACGACGGGACGATCCGAAATGACTTCATCAATCATGTCTCGCGTCGGCATTTCACCCAGTAATCGATCATCAAATCCTTCTGCGACCACCCATTCATCATCTGACCCTTGTTGTTTCATCGTCTCAAGTAATTCTCGAAGGTTGGTCGCCTCGCTTGCATCGACACGGTCTAGCGCTTCCCCGTAACCGACAAGGTGAATGTGCGAGTCTGTGAAAGCAGGATAGACACTCTTTCCTTCTAAGTTCACAATCTCTTCAATCCGACCGGCGTATGTACGACGGAGATGACCCTCTTCGCCCATTTTTAAGATTCGTCCATGCTCCACAAACATGGCCCGCATCATTTCACCCGGTTTATTCAACGTATAGATGTTCCCATTAACCCATAACGTACCCATCTGACGATTCCTCCTTGATTGAAAAAAGATTGACGTCTACGTTTTTCCCGTTTCCGTCAATCTTCATGCATCGTTTATTTTTTTAGCAGTTCTTGCTGTTCTAACCCTTGATCAACGCGTCGACGAATCTCATGCGCCCCATCTTCTTCGAAGCGGCCGAGCACACGCTCACCGATTTCAACGGCAGTACCATACTCTCCGTGCAAAAACTTGTTTTCTGCGAGTGTCAAAGCGATGTGCACTTCGTTGTCACGACGACGGAATCGGTTGGCGTATTGTAACAACTGTTCAGCATATGTCACTTGACGAATCAGCGCATGGACACGGTCGCGGAAGTGATCCATCATTTCTTCTACATCATGACTGAGTCCGACGATATAAGTCATATTGAATGGCGCTTTATCGAACTGTTCATCTAGAGACTGGACGCCTTTTTGAAGTTGACGTAAGTCGTTGGATAAATCGTTCGGGACGACAGGCATCGCGCTTTTCGCCAAGAGGCGGCGGTGCGCAGACAATTCTTTCTTCCACGTTTCGAGCTTATGTCGTACTTCGAGTTCTTCCTTACGTAACGAATTCGTGTCCTCGATGAATCGCTCATGCATGGCATTGAATTGATCGAGCGAACGTTTCGCTTCTTGGACTTTCGATTTAATCATGCTATACGGCAACATTTGGGCGACGAGCGCTTGCTCGATATCAAGTACATTCGCCGTGAGCGTCGTCCGTTCGCGTTCTAACTGTTCAAACTCCTCGCCGACACGAGCGTTGATCTCATAATTACTGACGAGTCGAGACATTTCTGTTTGCAGGTTGCCCATGATTTCGGAAGACTGGCGTTCACGTTCCTGAATCGTCGCAAATTCCTTCTTCACATATTGGCGTGCATCGACTTCCGTTCGGAACGCCTCAAACAGCTGGTCGATATCGGAACTCAACTGTTGCATGTCCTCTTCGAAATGATCAAATTCCAATCTTTCGATGCGAGCCATCAGTTCCTCACGACGTTCTTCCGCTTGATCGATTTCTTCCATTAATCCGAGCGGTTCGAGCGCATACCCGTCCATTTGCATTTCTTTATGTCCAGCCCGTAACTGTTGAAGTTGTTGTTTCAACTCTACTTGGACTGTACGTACGAATTGCGGGATGATTCGAATCAATTCACGGATATGACCGACTTGGTTCGATAGGGATTGTCCAGTCTCGAACGCCTCAGAGACTTGACCGACTTGTTTCAAGTTGATCATTTCACTGCGCTTCGCCTCAGCGGCGGCAATCTCTTGCTCGACAAGCGCGTACGTCGGGCCGAACGCATGATTTTGTGAATTCAATGTTTTGCGGAACTGATACAATTCTTTCTCGTCTTGCTTCACGATGTCCATGAGCGAAGTGTGGTGTGTCGTGAACTCATCCATCTCATCGAGCATGGCGTGTACCATCGTCTCGAGTTCTTCGATAAGTTGTTCTGTCGCATTCAAGTCCGCCTTCACTTTCATAAAGCGATATTTGTCCAAGTCTTCCTCGGCTCGGTATAGCGCTTCATCGATTTGACCTGCATGCACACTGACCAACTCATCCCAAGATTGATGCCAACGATCGAACTTTTCTTTCGTTTCCCCTTCCATTGGCCATTGCTTGAACTTCTGAAGTTCAACCGGGATGCTCGCGCTGAGCACACTCTGTTTCCTCATATCCAAGTCATCGATTTTTTGGTAAAAATTCCTTCGAATGAGCATACTCCCCAACATGCCGCCTAATACGACGACGATGATTCCAATGATTAACCCATAAATTCCGTAATCCATCTTTGTCACAACCTCCAAGCCGCTTTCGTGGACTTATGTACCTTATATAAAAAAGAAGTATTTTATAAGAATAGATATACCTAATCATATTATAGAACCAATGATTTGCATAGGTTTTCCAATGGTTTCAGTGGAGATTGTTCATTTTTTCTGAACTTTCTAGCAAGACAAATCCGAAATTAGCGTGTACCATAATGCTAAATTCTAAAAACAAGAAAGATGGAGGGGATTCAATATGTTCCAAACAACATCCTATTCAGGTGATTTAGCTGCCGGTTACGATCTATTAAATAAACAGCTCGCTGCTCTATTAGAAGGCGAAACAAATGCGGTCGCCAACCTTGCCAACGCAAGTGCTTTACTGAACCAATTTTTAGATCGAATCAACTGGGTCGGCTTTTATGTGACAGACTCTGAGGATAGCCTCATTCTCGGTCCTTTCCAAGGTCTTCCAGCTTGTGTGCATATCGCGTTCGGAAAAGGCGTTTGTGGAACAGCGGCGTCTACACAGGAAACGCAGCTCGTCGCTGATGTTCATCAATTCCCAGGACATATTGCGTGTGACGCGGCTTCAAACTCTGAAATCGTTGTCCCACTCGTACGGGATGGGAAGACAATCGGTGTCCTCGATATCGACAGTCCAGAATTCGATCGTTTCTCCGAAGTCGATCGTGTTGGACTCGAACGTTTTTGTGAGACGCTACTTCGCTTTATTTGATTGACAAGCCTTTACTTTCATCGTATACTCATCTTTGTGCATGAAATGACGATAGCAGTCATAGACAAACGTATCCACCTTTCGGGCCTCGACTTAGTCGGAGGGGCATCTCGTAGCTTCGCTATCAAGTGAAGGTGCTTGCACCTTGAAAGGGGCGTTACTCGTCTTTGACACCGTTGTTCTTTTGTGCAAAATACATGAACAACAAGGAGGAGTCCAATCATGGCTCGTTACACAGGTCCAGCTTGGAAACTCTCGCGTCGCTTAGGCATCTCGCTTAGCGAAACGGGTAAAGAATTAGTAAAACGTCCTTACGCACCAGGTCAACACGGAAATGGTCGTAAGAAAATCTCAGAATACGGTCTTCAGCTTCAAGCGAAGCAAGCACTTCGTCACATGTACGGAGTGAACGAGAAGCAATTCCGCCGCATCTTCAACGATGCTGGTAAAATGCCAGGCATCCACGGTGAGAACTTCATGTTCTTGCTCGAATCACGCCTTGACAACCTCGTTTACCGTTTCGGCCTCGCTCGCACACGTCGTGGAGCACGCCAACTCGTCAACCACGGTCACATCACAGTTGACGGATCACGCGTAGACATCGCGTCTTACCGCGTAAAACCAGGTCAAGTAATCGCAGTTCGCGAAAAGTCGAAAAACGTGAAAGCAATCGCTGAAGCTCTTGAAGTAGCACCAGCTACAAAAGACTTCGTATCGTTTGACGCTGAGAAACTCGAAGGTACATTCGTACGTCTCCCAGAACGCGCTGAACTCAACGACCAAATCAAAGAGCAACTTATCGTCGAGTACTACTCACGTTAATGCTTTTAATCCCCTTCTTTACGAAGGGGATTTTTTTATTTCTTCAGAATTTCTTGTCGAATGCGTCCCATCTGCGTATCGAGGGCATCGGCCATCCGTGACGCCTCAATGAGTTCTTCTTTCGACGACTCCGGTACCTCGTGCTGATATTTATATTGAAGTTTATGTTCCGTCGCCGCCCAAAAATCCATGGCAAGCGTACGAATTTGAATTTCAGCCGGTACCCAGATGATCCGCTCGGCCAAATAGACTTTTGTCTTCACGATCAGATGTAAACTCCGATACCCGCTCGGCTTCGGATGTTCGATGTAATCTTTGATTTCGATGATGTCCAAATCATCCCGTGCCTCTAAATGACGCAAGATCTCATAAATGTCATCACGGAAGCTCGTGACAATCCGAATCCCCGCCACATCATGGACGCGTTCCCAAAGTGCAGACACCTCTAGAGGTAAGTCTTTCCGCTTCATTTTGCGCACGATGGACGGTAACGTCTTCATTCTCGTCTTCACGTGTTCAATCGGTGAATAACCGAGTCGCGTCTGCCAATCCAAGTCAATGATTCCGAGATCGCTCTCGAGCTCCGTGATCGCCATTTCATAATATCGAAAGTGTTCGCGCCATTGATGGAACTGGTCGCCGAAAAATTCTTCAATCTCCATCGTCATCCCTCCTATCTCCTCATTTTATCAAATCCGAATAACATAGAATGTACAAAAAACGTCCATTCCTCAACAAATGAGGAATGGACGTGATGATTATACGTGACGAATCACAAAGTACTTTTTCTTACCGCGACGAATGATTGTAAATTCACCGAGTGTGTCTTCGCGCGTGACGACTTTATCAAGCGCTTGTTCGCGTTCGCCGTTCAAGTAAATCGCTCCGTTCGTCACATCTTCACGTGCCTGACGTTTCGATGGTGAGATCTTCGCCTCGACGAGGAGGTCGACGATGTTGCGCTCGCCGTCAAGCTCGAATTGCGGCATTCCTTTGAAAGCATCTTCCATGTCTTCTGGTTGAAGCGACGTCAAATCTCCGCTAAAGAATGCTGTCGTGATGCGTTCCGCTTGTTCAAGACCTGCTTCACCATGGACGAGCTTCGTCATCTCTTCTGCGAGACGGCGCTGCGCCACACGCTTCTCAGGTGCTTCTGCCACTTCAGTCGCAAGTGCTTCAATCTCTTCATGCGACATGAACGTGAAGTATTTGATGAACTTGATGACATCTGCATCGTCGACGTTGATCCAGAACTGGTAGAACTCGTATGGTGACGTCTTGTCAGCGTCTAACCAGACCGCACCGCCAGCTGTCTTCCCGAACTTCTGTCCGTCCGACTTTGTGACGAGCGGAACCGTAAGTCCGAATGCTTTTTCTGAATGGCCGAAGCGACGAATCAATTCAAGACCTGCCGTGATGTTCCCCCATTGGTCACTTCCACCGACTTGAAGACGACATTTCTCTGTCTCGTATAGTTTCAAGAAGTCGTAAGATTGAAGCAACATGTATGAGAATTCTGTGTACGAAATCCCGTTCTCCATGCGTGAATCGACAGAATCTTTCGCAAGCATGTAACTGATTGGGAAGTGCTTCCCGATGTCGCGAAGGAAGTCGATGATTGACATCTCTTCCGTCCATTCGTAGTTGTTGCGAATCGTGATCGGGTTCTCCCCTTCAAGTGGAAGGAATCGGCTCAACTGGTCTTTGATGCGGTCCGAGAAGAGTTTGACCGTATCCAATGTGTTCAATGAACGTTCATCCGAACGACCAGACGGGTCTCCAATCATACCTGTCGCCCCACCGACGAGCGCGATGACCTGATGGCCTGCTTGTTGGAAACGTTTCAGCGTCAAAATCGGGAGCAAGTGCCCGATATGAAGCGAGTCAGCTGTCGGGTCAAATCCCGTGTACAACGTCGTTGATTGTTTCAGTTGTTCTTTCAATCCTTCTTCATCTGTCATTTGGTTGACAAGCCCTCGAAACTCTAAGTCTTTTAATAATTCCATCTGTTCCACTCCTTCAATTGACATAAAAAAACGTCCCTTCTCATATGAGAAGGGACGGAGATTCCGCGGTACCACCCTACTTGTCGCAATTTGCGACCGCTTGAGCGAGAGATAACGGTCTCGAACCGGCATAAAGGCACGCTCAAAAAGTGTAATTCATCGTTTGGCATTGGCTAGTTCACAGCAACCACTAGCTTTCTGGACAAGAGGCCCACCGACTACTTCGCTTTCTTCATCGCGTCATGATATCGTTGATTATGCTATTCATTTTATAAGCATCGTTTTCAACTTGTCAACTCCCATTTTGAAACTTGCACGAGACTTCGGTTTCAAGGTAAGGTGTAGGTTGAATTGTGCTATAATCGAATATATTACTGTCTAAAATAGTTTTACACCATATTAAGGAGGCTGTCATGCTGCAGAAGATTCGAGACTTATGGAATAATCCGACGTCCATGAAAGCACGTCGCTATGCCAATGTGATCTATGATGTGTCCTGGAACGTCTTACTCCTCACCATCATTTCTGTTGTACTAATTGGATTTTTAGGTGCCGGAATCGGTGTCGGATATTTCGCATCCCTTGTCAAAGATATGCCGACCCCTGCCTATAAGACGATGACGTCACAAATCAATACGTACACGTCGACGTCAAATATTTATTTCGGGAGCGGAGAACGGATCGGGAACTATACGACCGATGAAGTACGCATTCCAATCCCCGTAGAAAAAGTATCACCCTATGTGGTCGATGCGCTTCTTGCGACAGAGGATGTCGAGTTTTATGAACATGATGGTGTCGTGCCAAAAGCGACGCTTCGTGCCATCTTACAAGAAGCGACAGGGTCAGAGGATCGCACAGGTGGTTCGACCTTGACGCAACAATTGATTAAAAACCAAATGCTGACGAATGAAGTATCGTTCGAACGGAAAGCAAAAGAAATCCTACTTGCCCTTCGTCTTGAAAAAGCAATGGATAAGGATGAGATTTTAAATGCCTATCTAAACGTCGTCTCATTCGGTCGTAACTCGATGGGACGTAACATTTCAGGAATCGAAGCCGCTGCAAACGGCGTCTTCAACACATCTGCCGAGAAGTTGACGCTTCCACAAGCAGCATTTTTAGCAGGTATTCCGAAAAACCCATTCTTCTATACACCTTACTATCAAGGTGGGGTCATTAAAGAAGATGTGTCAGGTGCGGTCAACCGAATGAAGACCGTCTTGAACCGGATGTATGTCGCTGGGAAGATTACACAAGAAGAGTATGACGCAGCGTATAACTATGACATTACGCAAGACTTCATGAAGACGCAGTCGAAACCACGGGATAAATATCCGTACGTTATTGATGAAGCCGAGCTTCAAACACGACAAATCGTTACAGACTATTTGATTAAACAAGACGGAATCAATGTGAACGACCTTGAACCAAAAGAACTGAAAGAAATTGAATCTAGCTACGCAAAACGTGCTCACAACATGTTGCGGCAGGGCGGATTTAATATTCACCTGACACTTGATAAAAAGATTCATGAAGCGATGCAACAACCCGCCAAAAATGCAGGGAACTTCGGTCCAAATCAGTATGTTAAGGAAAATGATAAAACGTATCCTGAACAAACATCTTCTATCATGATTGAAAACAAAACCGGAAAAGTTCTCGGATTTGTGGGTGGTCGTTATGTGAATGGTAAGCCGGATGATTTGAACAGAGCATTTTATGCAAACCGACAAATCGCTTCCACTGCAAAACCAATTCTAGTCTATCCGAACGCTATTGAAGCCGGACTTATCACTCCAGCTACAGTTGTGGTAGACGAAAAATATTCTTACCAACTCACTGGTCCTGGCCAAGATGAGAAGCCTGTCTCCAATGAAGGAGGGAATTTCCGAGGCCCTGTCACGGTACGCGAAGCGTTAAAACTTTCTTTAAACGTACCAGCTGTTAAAATTTATGAAGAACACAACCAAAAATACGCGGACACCAAAAAATTAGTTGATATGGGCATTCCCGTTTCGGAAGTTAACCGCAATGCCTCATCGATGGCACTAGGGGTAGGCGAAGTCACACCAGTTAAGTTAGCCTCTGCGTATGCAATGTTAGCTAACTACGGAGAACATGTTGACCCATATCTCGTCGAACGCATTGACTATCAAGGTGAAACGATTTATGAGGCAAATCCAAAGAAAACACGGATATACTCTGATCGCACATCATATCTTGTAGTTGATATGCTTCGTGATGTCTTCACATCCGGAACTGCAACTTATGCAAACTCTCTATTCAATGTGCCTGGCGACTGGATTGGGAAAACGGGTACAAACAACGATCGAAAAGATTCATATTTAATTGGTTCTAATCCTGAAGTGACTTTAGCAGTATGGTCTGGCTACGACACACAATTGGCAACCATGCAAAATGGTAACGGGTATGGTCAATACTATCAACGGACGCAACGGATCTGGTCAGAAACGATGAACCTCGCGTATGCAGCCAATGCCGATGCCTTCAATGTCAACGCCCGCTTCAAGCAACCTTCTAGCGTAACTGCGAAAGACTTCAAAGACTCTGGTTCATTCTCTGAGAAGAAGAAAGTAGAAGAGAAAGAAAAAGAAGAGGAAGAGAAGAAGAAGGAAGAAGAAGAGAAGAAACGAGAGGCGGAGGAAGCGAAGGAAGAGGCTGAAGAGAAGAAACAAGAAGCCGCTGCCGATGCTGCCGCTAAGAAAAAATCTGAAGAAGAAGCTAGAGCAAAAGCCGAAGCCGAGGCAAAGAAAAAAGCTGAGGAAGAAGCGAAGAAGAAGGCTGAAGAAGAGGCGCAACAAGAAGCTGAGCAACCAGCTGAAGAGAATGCCGATTCGGACGGTGCATAAACAAACGGTCGACACATCGCGTGTCGACCGTTTTATTTATCTTAATCTTCCATCGTCGAGAGGTCACCTGTCTCCAGATTCAACTCCCAAGCTTTCAAGACGCGACGCATGATCTTACCGCTTCGCGTTTTCGGCAACTTGTCTTTGAATTCAATTTCACGTGGTGCCGCATGCACAGCTAATCCTTCTTTGACGAATTGCTGGATTTCTTGTTTCAACTCATCCGACGGCTCATAGCCTTTCCGAAGCGCGATGAACGCTTTGATGATTTCGCCTCGGATTGGGTCCGGTTTCCCGATGACACCCGCCTCAGCGACAGCCGGGTGCTCTACGAGTCGGCTTTCGACTTCAAACGGACCGACACGCTCTCCAGCCGTCATAATGACGTCATCCACACGTCCTTGGAACCAGAAGTATCCATCTTCATCCATGTAAGCCGAGTCGCCCGATACGTACCAATCTCCCCAGAAATAGCTCTCATACTTCGCATCGTTCTTCCAAATCTTCCGCATCATCGATGGCCAAGGCGTCTTGAGTGCCAAGTTCCCCATTCGGTGTGGCGGAAGTGGTTGACCCCGGTCATCCAAAATGGCAGCTTCACATCCTGGGATCGGTTTCCCCATTGAACCAGGTTTGATGTCCATCGTCGGATAGTTACAAATCATCATCGCGCCGGTTTCTGTCATCCACCACGTATCGTGGATCCGGAGGTCGAACGCTTCGTGCCCCCAACGAATGACTTCAGGATTCAACGGCTCACCGACTGATAAAATGTGTCTTAGTGACGATAAGTCATACTTTTCAAACGCCTCATCGCCCGCACCCATAAGCATCCGGAACGCCGTCGGTGCACTATACCAGACCGTCACACCGAATCGTTCGATGACCGAATACCAGAACTCAGGGTTGAATCGGCCCCCGACGATGACGTTCGTCGCCCCGTTCAAGAACGGTGCAAAAATCCCGTAGCTCGTCCCGGTTACCCAGCCTGGGTCAGCGGTGCACCAGTAAATATCGTCTGGCTGAAGATCAAGCACCCATTTACCGGTCATCATATGTTGAATCATGGCGTTATGAACGTGAAGGACCCCTTTTGGCTTCCCTGTTGATCCCGATGTATAGTGTAAAATCAGACCGTCCTCTCGATCGACCCATGTTAACCCGAGTTCTGTCGTCGCCTCGTTCGCCAATTTCCGATAGTCGAGCACTTTCTCTGACTCTTCGACATCGTCACCGACGAGCAGAATCGTCTCGAGGTGCGGCAATTGGTCGACCGGTACACGTGGCAACAGTTCTTTCGTCGTCACGATCACTTTTGCTTCAGAGTCGAGCAATCGATCGTGTACTGCCTGTTCCATGAACGCCTCAAACAACGGTCCTACGATGGCACCGAGTTTGATGGCACCGAGTAAAATAAAATAAAGTTCTGGTTGACGTGGCATAAAGATAAAGACGCGGTCGCCTTTCTCCACACCAATCGACTTCAGAACATTTCCAGAACGATTACTTTCTTGCTTCATATCCGCATACGTGTAGCGCTCTTCCCGATCCCCATCGAAATAGAGCAATGCTACTTTCGTCGCCAATTCACTTTCCGCATGACGATCGATTGCTTCGTATGCCAAATTGACTTTACCCGTTAAGTTCCAAGAAAATAAAGCTTCTGCTTGTGTCCATTCAAACGACTGACAAGCCTCTTCATACGACGCTAATTGATGTTCCCCTGTTAACGCTTTCAATTTTTCCATCGCTAAAGATTCGCCTCCCCTGTACAGATTGGTATAACCACTTTCAGTATAGTGTTAAAATTATGACAAATCAATGAATTTCCAATTTCATCAAAACAGGATGATTCCTGCTTGATGAAAGCGCTATAATAAGAGGTGGAAAAGGTGGTGACCCAATGGAAAAACAATATCATTCAAAAGTGTGGCAGACCTCACAAGGCGACGTCACGATTGACGGTCCGGTTGCGCCCGACGTGCTGCATACGTATCGTCTTGATGAAGGATTGACGGCTTTTCGTGAACCAGAAGATCAGCACGAGGCTCTTGTCGATATTGCTGGGTTGAAAGAGGGAAGAATCATCGTCGCCAGACAGGATGATCTCGTGATCGGTTACGTGACATTCCTCTATCCTGACCCATATGAGCGTTGGAGTGAAGGGAATGACCCATACATCCTTGAACTTGGGGCAATCGAAGTGAGTCCCCGCTTCCGTGGTCAACGAATCGGGAAACAATTACTCGAAGTATCGATGATGGACCCACATATGGATGACTTTTTAATTTTGACGACCGAATATTATTGGCACTGGGATTTGAAAGGCAGTGGACTCTCGATTTGGGATTATCGAAAAGTCATGGAGAAGATGATGAATCACGGTGGACTTGTCTTCTTCCCGACAGACGATCCTGAGATCGCCTCTCACCCTGCCAACTGTTTGATGGCTCGCATCGGCAAAAACGTGCGCCAAGAATCCATCGACCATTTTGATTCGCTACGGCTTCGCCGGCGATTTATGTACGACTAAGGAGGGGATTTCATGCTAATCGAACAGATGATGAATCGACATGTCGTGACGATTCAACCGACCAATACGATCGCTCATGCCGCTAAATTGATGCGTGAGCATCGTGTCCGACATTTGATTGTGACAAACCCGGCCCGCCAAGTCGTCGGGATCGTCGGACAATTCGAGATGAGTGGTGCAACGAGCGTCTTTCATCCCGAAAGTGAAAATGCAGACTTTCAAAACCCTGTATCGAGTATCATGCGTTCCGAGGTACCGACAGCGCATCCCTTCGACTTCTTTGAAGATGCTGCTGCTTTGTTTTACGAAAACCGGCTAACTTGTCTCCCCATCGTCGAACAAGGGAAACTCGTTGGTGTATTGACAGAGACCGATTTATTACGTTATTTCGTACAATTGACCGGGGCACTCGAACCAAGTTCGCAAATTGAAATCCTCGTCGAAAATACAACCGGAACACTTGAAAAAGTGACCCGACTCCTCGCCAAAACGAACGTCAATATCATCAACGTCTTCGTTCATCCGACGAGCGATCCGTATAAACGCATCATCTCGTTCCGCGTCCAGACGATGAACCCGCTCCGAATCATCGAACGGTTGAAACGTGAAGGCTATGATGTCCTCGGTCCGGAGATGTCACGATGAGACCGATTTACATATTTGGCGAAGACGAGACGTCTTATCGTTTTCATGAGGATCATCCGTTCAATCCGCTACGGCTGGAATTGACGACATCGCTTTTGATTGCAGCCGGAAAACTTTCCAAATCGGAATGTGTGTCTCCTCCACTTGCCTCGGTTGAAGAGTTAGCGCTCGTTCACGATCTCGATTATATCGAAGCCGTCCAAGCTGCGGCTGCGGGAGAACTTTCTACGCTGAAAGCGAATAAGTTTGGTCTCGGTACGGAAGACACACCTATCTTTCCGACGATACATGAGGGGGCCGCTCGTCTTGTCGGTGGGACGATTCATGCACTCGATCTGGTCGCGAGCGGGAAAGCGGAGCGCGCCTTTCATGTGGGCGGCGGTTTACATCATGGCATGCGACGCAAAGCATCCGGATTTTGCGTCTATAACGATGCAGCTGTCGCCATCGCACATGTCAGAAAACAATACGGGTCGCGCGTCCTTTATGTCGATACCGATGCGCATCATGGGGACGGCGTCCAATGGCTCTTCTATGACGATGATGATGTGATGACACTGTCGATTCATGAGACGGGACGTTATTTGTTCCCAGGTACCGGAATGGTGACAGAACGAGGAAACGGCAAAGGATATGGCTACAGCTGGAACGTACCGGTCGATGCGTTCACCCAAGATGATTCTTTCTTAAAATGCTATGAAACTGTCTTACGCGAGGCGTGCGAATGGTTCAAACCCGATATCATCTTGACCCAAAACGGTGCAGACGCACATGTCTTTGATCCGCTCACCCATTTGGCATCAACAATTCGGACGTTCGAACAAATTCCACAGATTGCCTCACGCCTGGCCGATGAATATACAGATGGCCGTCTCGTCGCCCTTGGTGGCGGTGGGTATGACTGGTATCGTGCCGTACCACGCGCTTGGGCTCAAGTGTGGGCAGGGTTGACGAGAGAGGCGCCCTACTCTGGAGATATCCCGCGCGAGTGGATTGAGAAGTGGTCAGGTATCGCGGATCAACCGTTGCCTACTCGGTGGGACGACTCTCTATATTCGTTTGACCATATCCCGCGACGTCAACAAATCGAAGAAAAAAATTGGGAAGTCACGAAACGAGCCTTTTGGCCGTTTATTTCAAATGACCGAAAGTCAATATACCTATAAAAATAAGCCTCCCCTTCCCTCACATGACGTGACGGATGGGGAGGCTTTTCGTTAGTCTTGGCGAAGCGAATCACGACGCTCAATCCGGTGAGGAAGCACGACGTTTTTCTCTTCGATTTCTTCTGCGTTCAAGATCTTTGTCAAGAGACGCATCGCGACGGCTCCGATATCGTACATCGGTTGAACGACAGTCGTCAACTTCGGACGAATCATCGTCGCAAGACGCGTGTTATCGTGACCGACTACTTCAAAGTCGTTCGGAACCGAGTAGCCGGCATCTTGAATGGCATGGATGACACCGAGGGCCATCTCATCAGTCCCAGCAAAGATTGCTTTCGGGCAATCGTCTCGCTGCAACATTTTTTGCATCGCTTCAAGACCTGATGCGTATGTGTAATTCCCGAGAATCATATCGTTGTCGTGGAATGGAAGACCTGCATCTTCAAGGGCGCGACGGTATCCTGCGAATTTCTTCTCGCCATTGATCTGTTGCTCGAGCGGTCCAGTGATGAATCCAACACGGTCATGTCCGTGGTTGATCAACATCTGAGTCGCGTCATATGCTGCTTGCTCATAATCGATGTTGACGGCCGGGAGGTCATATCCTTGGTTCAACGTCGCTGCGAGAACGATTGGAACCGGTGATTTTTTGAACTCTTCGACGAGATCTTCATGCAAGCGTCCACCCATGAAGATGATGCCGTCTACTTGTTTCCCTAATAGCGTGTTCAATAAATGGACTTCTTTGTCACGACTTGAATCCGAGTTTCCAAGGATGATGTTGTATTTGTACATCGTCGCCACATCTTCAATGCCTCGTGCCAAATCGGCGAAGAAAATGTTTGAGATGTCCGGTACGATGACACCGACCGTCGTCGTTTTCTTACTTGCTAGTCCACGTGCCACGGCGTTCGGACGATAACCGAGACGGTCAATCGCATCTTGTACTTTCTTACGTGTCGTTGGTTTGACGTTCGGGTTTCCGTTGACGACACGAGAGACGGTTGCCATAGACACCCCGGCTTCTCGTGCGACATCGTAAATCGTTACGTTGTTACTATTCATAAACTACTCCTCCTACAAGTCATGATTTTCAAAAAGTTTTCATAAAACGTCTTAAAAAAGGAAGACAGGTATCTGTCATCCATTTACCCTGTCTTCATGCGATATAAAACGTTTCCATTTGGAAAGCTTACTTTTTCACCAAATCAAGTTGAGGAAACTGGACCGTTAGTCCTTCCACAAATTGATCGAATTGATCGAAATCCAATTGTTGTTGCGCATCCGATAATGCAATGGCAGGATTCGGGTGTACTTCGACCATGACACCGTCTGCCCCAATGGCAAGTGCCGCTTTCGCAGCCGGCAACAACAAGTCACGACGACCTGTCGAATGGGTGACATCTACCATAACCGGTAAATGCGTCTCTTGTTTCAAGATCGGCACCGCCGTGATATCTAACGTATTGCGTGTCGCACGCTCATACGTCCGAATCCCTCGTTCGCACAAGATGACTTGGCTGTTCCCACTCGCCATAATGTACTCTGCCGCATAAATGAACTCTTCGATTGTAGCGGATAATCCACGCTTCAACAAGACCGGTTTGTCTGTCTTACCGACTTCTTTCAACAAATCAAAGTTTTGCATATTCCGGGCACCAACTTGAATGATATCGACATATGGCAAGGCCGACTCGACTGCTCCTGGCGTCATGATCTCTGTAATGACTCGTAAATCATGACGGTCCGCTGCTGCCTTCAGCATTTTCAACCCTTCAAAACCTAAGCCTTGGAAGTCATACGGCGATGTACGTGGTTTGTATGCCCCGCCTCGCATCACTTTCACTCCAGACAAGGCGAGCTTCTCTGCGACCGCGTTAACTTGTTCGAACGATTCGACGGCACATGGCCCCGCAATCAGCTGCGGACGTCCATTTCCAATCGTCACGTCCTTCAAATGGACCAACGTATCTTCCGGTTGACGTTTACGCGAAACGAGTAACGTCTTATCCCGGTCTTCGCCTTGCAGTTCAGCAGACGCTTTGAATACTTCTTTAAAAATATGTTGAAGACGTGACGTTTCGAACGGTCCTTGATTCGAAGCTGCGATGAAATCGAGCATCTCTCGTTCCCGGACCGGGTCGTATCGTTCGACGCCTTGAAGACGTTTGATTTTTCCAATTTCGACGGCAAGTGCACCACGCCGACTCAGCAAGTCGAGCATTTCATGGTTCAATTCATCCATTTCTCGACGTAATCGATTCAATTGATCTTGTGGACTCATTCGTTTCCCTCACATTCTTAAGCCGTTCTTTCCAGAAACCTAATTATATCGAACTTTGTGCGCTTTGTCATAAGGAAACCTTCTACGTCACAAAATCACCAAAAAAGGACCGAATGCGTTCGGTCCTTTTACATCATTCTTCTTTTTTAAGGTCTTTCTTCAAATCATTGAGTTCTTCTTTCGACTCATCATCGAGCATCTCATTGACAGGTGCTTCGAGCGTATCGTCCGACTCAGATTCAAGTGATGAGTCCGTCGTCTCTTCTTCAGCCGCGCGGTCCATCTGTTCTTTCACTTCGGATTCCGCTTCTGCGACAAGTTGATCCGCTTTCTCCATCGCTTCTTCGATTGAGAGGTCATCCTCGTCCATCTGTTGTTTCAATTCGGCCGCTTCACGCGCCTTATCTTTCACGATATTGAGGACCGGTGCCGCTTTATCACTCGCCACTTTAATCCATTCCCCGACGACTGGCTCTGCCTTTTCACGCATTTCCTTCGATTTGACAGTCAATCGTTCACGCGATGTAGATGTCTTTTCGTCTAGGTATGTTCTTACTTCCCGTCCGCTTTTCGGTGATGTCAATAGTGCGACAGCCGCTCCGACGATCCCTCCGAGAATGACACCCGTCAAAAATCCACTACTTGATTGATTCTGTTCTGTTGGTTGTTTTTGGTCTGTCATGTGTGAGTTCCTCCCCGATGTATCGTTATTTGATTGTATCGTCCGTGTTAATCATGTCGGGCGATACAGGTGCTTCCTCTTTCTTTTCACGTCGCGTGCGACGACGTGGACGTTCTTTCGTAGTTGATGATTCTGGTTTGTTTTTCTTGAACAGTTCTACCGCGACCGATCCCCATCGAACCGCTTGAGCAATCTGTTCTTTGTTTTCATCCGCTGCCGAGTGGACAGAAGTTGAGACGGTACGGACCGATTCAGTTACTTCGTTCAGTGATGTACCTAATTCATCGAGTGCATGGGCAACAGGTGCGAGCAACTCTGTTTTTTCTTCCACGTTGTCAACGAGACGGTTCGTCTTATGTAAGAGCGCCGTCACTTCCATTGTGATTCCGTCGAGCTGGCGTTCTAAGTTTTCTGTCGTATTGGCGACGCTACCGAGTGTACGGTTTACTTTCGATAAGACACGTGCCAAGAAGATGACGAGTACGACAAACGCGAGGGCCGCAATCAGGCCAGCGATGCCTCCTAATGTGATCTCCATTCAATCCATTCCTCCTATTCAATCGTTTCTTGTTTCATTATAGCACCATTATGACTGAAAAGATTTGCTACAACCGTTTTCGCCATTCGGTCTGATTATTCCTTTACCCGTTTTTATGTTTTCGATTACACTAAAATAGAAATTCATAAAAATAATTAGGGGTGGTCGTGTGAGAGATCCAAGAATTACACAATTAGCAGACGGTTTAATCAATTATTCCGTCAAGTTACAACCGGGGGAAAAAGTACTGATTGAGAATTTTGGCGTAGAGGAATCGCTCGTCGAGGCACTCGTCGAAAAAGCATATGAGGCCGGCGGACACCCATTCGTCTTGTTGAAAGAAAGCCGCATCTTACGTAAATTGTATACGGGAGCAAGTCGTGAGCAACTCGAACTCATGGCTGACATCGAACGGAAACAGATGCAGGCAATGGATGCTTACATCGGCTTACGTGCCGGTGATAACATTAACGAACTCTCTGATGTGCCGAGTGAGCAACAAAAATTCGTCGGTGCCACACTCGGTAAAATGCACACGGAAGACCGCGTCAAAGGGACGAAATGGGTCGTACTTCGTTACCCTTCTCCATCAATGGCACAATTGGCAGGTAAATCAACCGAAGCGTTCGAAGACTTCTACTTCAATGTATGTACACTCGACTACGGCAAAATGGACCGTGCAATGGACGGATTAGTCGAATTGATGAACAAGACGGACCGTGTCACATTGAAAGGACCAGGAACGGACCTCTCGTTCTCTATTAAAGATATTCCGGCAATCAAGTGCTCTGGTCAAATGAACATTCCAGACGGTGAAGTGTTTACGGCACCGGTAAAAGATTCGGTCAATGGCGTAATCACGTACAACACTCCATCTCCATACCAAGGATTCACGTTCGAGAATGTGAAGTTGACGTTCAAAGACGGCAAAATCGTGGACGCGACGGCCAATGATACAGAACGAATCAATGAAGTATTCAATACAGATGAAGGAGCTCGTTACGTCGGTGAGTTCGCAATCGGTGTGAACCCATACATTCAACATCCGATGAAAGATATCCTCTTCGATGAGAAAATTGACGGCAGCTTCCACTTCACGCCAGGTCAAGCGTATGACGATGCCTATAATGGCAATAATTCGTCAGTTCACTGGGACCTCGTCAACATCCAACGCCCGGATTATGGCGGTGGTGAGATCTGGTTCGATGATGTCCTCATTCGTAAAGACGGACGTTTCGTCATCGATGCGTTGCTTCCACTCAATCCCGAAAACTTGAAATAATCTAAAATGGTGCGCCTGTCGAAGGCGCACCATTTTTGTGGTTACAATTTTGTTTTTTTACCGAGTGCGGCAGACATCATCCAAATTTCTTTTTCGAGTCGCTCGATATGAGAGACGAACGTATCTTCAATCGCTTCATCCCCGTCTTCAAAGTTTTCCATCGCATCTTGCATCTCTTGGCGAATTTGTTTGAAGTCGTTGATGATATCTTTAATCATCTGATCCGTTTCCGCATGACGATCACCTTCTGTCAGCGTCGAGTGCTCCAAATACTCTTTCATCGTCGCAAACGGTTCACCGTCATTCATAAGAAGTCTTTCCGCTACGTCATCGTAGAGTTCCGCCACTAAGTTATAGAGCTCTTCGAGTTTCTCATGATACGTAAAGAAGTGAGGACCGCTAATGTACCAATGATAATTATGCAGTTTCACAAACAGTAACCCATAGTTTGCGACTTCCTTGTTTAACGTGTTGAGTGCACCTTGACTAGCCATTCCAAACATCTCCTTTGTCATATTCATCGATACTACTATTACCGAGATTTTGGTTGGCTAAACATAAAAAAGGAGAGACATTCGTCCCTCCCCCGTCTTATGCTTCAAGTTTTACGATTTCTTCATATTCACGTTGATACGTTTGGATGTCACCTGCACCCATGAACAACAGTACTGCCTTGTCATGATTGCGTAAGACGCTCGTACCACCACGTTTCAAAATATGCGCACCGTCGATGCGTGATTGAAGGTCCTCGATTGTGACAGTCCCTTCTTGTTCACGGGCTGAACCGAAGATATCACAAAGATAGACCGTATCTGCTTCAGCCAATGCTGTTGCAAAGTCATCCATGAATGATTTAAGACGTGTGTACGTATGTGGTTGGAAAATCGCAACGACTTCCCGTTCTCCATACTTCTTCCGAGCTGCTTCGACCGTTGCACTAATCTCACGTGGGTGGTGTGCGTAATCGTCAACGAGTATTTGATTGTTAAGCGTTGATTCACTAAAACGACGCTTCACCCCGTTGAATGATGCAAGACGCTCTTTCACCAACTCTTTCGGTAAGTTCTCGTAATCACACGTAGCGATGACAGCAAGTGCGTTCAACACGCTATGGTCGCCGTATCCAGGAATGCGGAACGTTCCGTAGAAATCATCACGTAAAAAGACATCGAACGTCGTTCCGTTCTCTGTCGACGTAACGTTTTCTGCACGGAAATCGTTATGCGTCCCAAACCCGTAATAAACGAGTGGAACGTTCGCTTGAATGTGCTGAAGATTCTCATCATCGCCACAAGCAATGATTCCTTTCTTCACTTGTTTTGCCATCTCCTGGAATGCATCGATGACATCGTCTAAACCAGAGAAGTAATCTGAATGGTCAAAGTCGATATTCGTCATGATGGCATAGTCTGGACGGTAATATAAGAAGTGACGCTTATATTCGCAAGCTTCGAAGACAAAGTTCTTCGAATCGGCAACACCTTCACCTGTTCCATCACCGATTAAGAATGATGTCGGTTCGATTCCACGCATGACGTGTGCAAGCAAGCCTGTAGTCGATGTTTTACCATGTGACCCTGTGATGGCGACACTTGTGTAATGGTTCGCGAGCTCACCTAAAAACTCGTAGTACTTATAAATCGTCAATCCGAGTTCACGCGCGCGTACGATTTCTGGATGATCGTCGCTGAACGCATTTCCTTGTACGACGATTTGATCTTCAGAAATATTTTCAGGGTCGAATGGCAAAATTTCAATCCCTTTTCGTTTCAATGCTTCTTCTGTAAAAAATGCTTTTTCAACGTCCGATCCACGGACCTCATTATTCATATCAAATAAAATTTGAGCTAAAGGACTCATGCCCGTTCCTTTAATTCCGACGAAGTGATAACGGTTCATCTGTAAATAGCCCCCCTAATTCATTGCGGCTCGTCAAAATGCGACAAACCTTTGTCATTATAGCAAAACTCACTGAGTCGTGCTATTACAGATTATTGTTTTTTTGCGCAAGTCGTCGGCTACGGTACATCGCCATGCGATCTTTTGGCGTCATCATCACGTTTACAGGCGGTTGGTCGGCTTTAAACGAAACTTGAACAGCCGGTGTCAATTCGGTGTCAGCCGGTAATTCTTCTTGTTCAGATGGCGTTTGTAATTTTTCTGCAATCTGCTCAATCGATTCCCCGATTTGTTCCACAGATCCGTCGATGTCTAAACTTTCATCTGGCGCTGCACTATGATGAACTTCTACAACCTCTTCTTTTTTCGAGCGGGATAAATCCGTCGATTGCATAAAGACGGACGAAAAACCGTTATCTAGAATCGAAACCTGACCGAGAATCGATTTTTCTTCTTCGGTTGTTTCCCCGGAAATGTCTTCAACATGCTCTACGTCTATTTCAGGACTAGTAGTGCTTGTGGCCTCTTCATCTTGAAGTGACTCTTCTGGCAGAACCACATCAGACTCTGTGCTCATTTCGAACGGTTCTCTCGTTTCAGGAGAATGCTCGACCGGTAGAACAATTTTTGGTTTTGGACGGGCATATCCGTAAATAGGTGAAGGAACATCAGTCGGAATGAATTCATCGGTGATATCTACCTTCGGGGGTGGTGAGACCGGCTGTCCTTCTCTCGACAGCTCTCGTTTGATTCGATCTGCTTGTTGTTTCAATGAACGTTCATATGCATCCATACTTGATTCCTCGCTTTTTCACTCAATCCATATTTAACAAAAAATCGGTCGAGTTTAGCGACCGATTTCAAATGCTGTACCTACTTCATATTCGTTATCTAATACTAAAATCCCTTTTTCTTGCGGGGCATTCGGAAGATTTAATTCACGCGCCGAGCAAATCATGCCATGCGAGCTCTCTCCGCGAAGTGCCGATGGTCGAATAATCAAACCGGTCGGCATGACCGCTCCTGGTTTGGCTACGACTACCTTTTGGCCAGTCGCGACGTTTGGTGCGCCACATACGATTTGAACCGTGCCTTGATCGATTTGAACTTGGCAAACGGATAACTTATCAGCATCCGGATGTTTTTCCGCACTTTCCACATAACCGACGACAAACTTCGGTGTCACATCTACCCATGAGAAGTCTTCGTCAATTCCATGTTCCTTCAAGACAGCTTGTACCTGTTCAACTAATTCCGTTGTCAAATCAACTGGACCGTTCCAACCTGTGACGTCAAAGTGCTTACTTGCTTGAAACAAATTGTATCCGTTAACGGTTCCATCTTCAGATTTGACGATGGCAACGTCACCTGTTCGTTCTACAGATTGATGGTGACGTTCTCCCTCTTTTAGTAACACCATGAGTACATCGCCGATTCCTTCTCGGTTATAAAACACATTCATTTGCATACGTTCCTACGTCCCTTCTTTCAAACTCATCTCACTTATTTTATCAGATTATGTGTTCGATGGCGGGGTCTTTTTTCCGACAATAAAAATCGGTTCAAGTTGCCCTGCCTCATAATGAAAGGCGAGTGCAGTCACTGGGACACGACCATTCGTAAAGAAGTCAAACATCAATTGTTGCATCGCATCATACCCTTGGTCGTTTCGGATATCGGCGATGATCATCACATCTTGATGCGGTACACCGACGAGCATATCCCCTTCAACTCGGCGCTCCATCATTCGAAGAAAATCATCGTTTAAAATGCGCGATGCCTCGTAGCCGTCTCGTGTCGATAAAAAGTAGAATGGGTTGCCGGCAACTTCATCTTGTTTCATCTCGGTCGGAAGTTTTTTGACATTTTCCCGGGCGATGCGCTCAATCGTTTCAAGCGTCAAATCACCGGACACATGCTTCTCCTCGATCAAACGATAGCCATTCCCGCGATCGAGCGCGTAAAAGATGGCAGTCTCCGCCGTATGCGGACTGAAAATAAGCGGCTCCCCACTTTTCGTCGTCTTTGCAAACGAGTTCGAACGAATGACCGGATAGATGGCATCTAATTTTCCAGCGAGTGAGATCTGATCATCCGCCTTCATTGCCGACTCAATATATTCGATGACTTCATCGACTGCCACTTTGCCCCGCGTTTTCGCTTTCGCGACGATTGGTGCGAGTCGAATATTCACACCAAAGCGATCAGCTTTCCGTTCGACGCGCAACACCTCATTCTCGCGGTCATAAGATGTGCGATAGTCCTCTTTGAAATTCGCTTCTAAATAACGTCTTAACTCATTCCGTTCCATATAGGGTCACCCTAATCCATTCAAAAATGCTTCGACCTGTTCCGGTGTCTTCCGTTCGCGACCGACATAGCGATCGATTTCCTTTCCATTTTCAAAGGCGACAAAGCTTGGGATACCAAAAATATCGAGCTCTTGCGCGAGTTCCATAAACTCATCACGGTCGACGTAATAAAACGTCCAGTCTTCAAATTTCTGTTCGATTTCAGGCATGAACGGGTCGAGGAAACGGCAATCTCCACACCATGTTGCCGAGAACATGAAAATACTTTTTGATTCTTTTGCTTCTGTATATTCTGCCATTGTTGATAGTTGTTTCATGATTAACCACTCCTGTTTGCTTTTTCCTCACTTATAATAGCATAAGTCCTGTCACACATTCTGCTCTGCTGTTTGTTATAATCAAAGCCGAAACTAGTTGAAACAGGTGAAACCATATGAAATTGACACGAGAAAAATTGAATCCTGAAATGAAACATCCGCTCGAACAGATGGTCGGTGTCTTTGGGATGCTCGCCATTTTGCGATATGGATATTTATTTATTGATACCGATAAAACGAGACTCGAGATCTTGATTTGGCTTGTTGTGGGCTTCGCCGTCATTTATGTCCTCGAAAAGTGGCTCAAGCAACTCGCCCGTCATTTACCGATTGTACGAAAACGATATTTGATCCCGATTTATGTGATCGTCCTTCTACTGTTCCTCATCAGCTTCCGTGTCCCTCGCGAAACGGTTGATTCTGTCAAAGTCTTATTCGGTATCGGATGACACGAAAAGGCGCCGTTTGCTTCAAACGGCGCCTTTTTTTAATAGTCAATTTTCATATCGTTCGGCTGAATGCGTCCAGTCCTTCTCAATACAGCATAGACCGCATAACTTAACAGAGCAGGTCCAATGACTAGGAAGCCGAGGACAATGATAAATGTGTACCAACTAAAGCCCATCGTTTCAAGCATGACAATCGGTCCGACGAGTCCACTCGTCCCCATCCCTGCCCCGGCTGCCACACTTTCTAATTCAAACAATAGAATCGCAATTGGTGCGAGGACAGCCCCAGCTAATGTAGGGGGTAAAAGAATCCACGGATTTTTCACGATGTTCCCGACTTGGAGCATCGACGTACCGATTCCTTGCGCAATCGCTCCGCCGACTCCGTTATCGCGATAACTCGTAATCGCAAACCCAATCATTTGAGCTGCACATCCGACCGTCGCGGCACCAGCCGCAATACCATTCAACCCAAGCATCAAAGCGATGGCCGCACTCGAAATTGGCGCAGTCAATGCCAATCCCATGAGTGTCGCTACGACGACTCCCATGAACAATGGTTGTTGCTCCGTCCCCCACTCAATCCAACTACCGAGCTGCGTCATGAACATCCCCACATATTTTCCGATATATGTCGCTGTGAAGAAACCGACTGCGATTGTCGTAAATGGCGTCACCAAAATATCAAGCTTCGTCGATTTCGATACAAGTTTTGATACCTCAACGGCTAAAAGCGTGGCGACGTAACTACCGGCAGGTCCAAACTCATATCCGAACGTCCCGACAACGAGTGCAGAAAATAGAATAAGAGGCGGCGCCTCAAGGGCATAAGCAATCGCAATCCCGATAGCTGGACCCGTCAGGCTCATCGCCACGTCCCCAATTTGAACGAGCGTCGCGCTTATTCCCGCAAGAGCGGTCCCTTCAAGCTGACCACCAATCGTCTTCATAATCAAGCCGATAATCAATGTACTGAACAACCCTAATGCCATATAACTAAGTGCCGTCACAAAATAAACAGACGGGCTAAGTGAGATTCCTTTTTTCTTGAACATGTGAGATCCTCCTTACAATCATACAGGTGTCTTTACATAAGTAAATAACATGTATAAACACCTCTATCAGTATAAGGTGTTTTCTTGAAATAGCAAGAACATCTACATAAAAAAAACCGTCCACTCAAAAATATGAGTGAACGGCATGTACGTTTAGCGAGACGGACGGAGTGTTTCAAGAGTCGAACGGTCAAGTCGTTTGACCAACGCTTTCAGTAACGCTTTCGCCGCATCGTAGTCGTCTGTATGAAGAATCGAAGCATGTGTATGGATGTAGCGTGATGCGACACCGATAACGGCTGTCGGTACACCTTCTCCACTCATATGCACGCGTCCAGCATCCGTACCGCCTGGAGAGACGAAATACTGCGTCTTAATATTTTCATCAGAAGCCGTGTCGAGCAAGAAGTCACGCATTTCAGGCGACATGACCATGACCCGGTCTAAAATTCGAATCAAGGCACCCTCACCGAGTTGTCCAAACTCCGTTTTACTTCCAGATGCATCGTTCGCCGGTGAAGCATCGAGTACGAGTGCCACGTCTGGCTGAATCAATTCAGATGCCGTCTGCGCTCCACGTAATCCAACTTCTTCTTGTACGGTAGCACCCGAGAACAAGATGTTCGGGTGGTCTGCTTTTGTCGTCTCTTCTAACAATTCGACAGCAAGACCGACACCGTAACGGTTGTCCCATGCTTTCGCCATAATTTTTTTCGGGTGATGAAGTGGTGTAAATGCGCTCGATGGTACTGCAGGAACACCCGGACGCACTCCCCATGATTCTGCTTCTTCTTTTGAATCCGCACCGATATCGATGAACATTTGTTTGATGTCCATCGGTTTACTCATCGCATCTGGTCCAAGTAAGTGAGGCGGTGTCGAAGCGACGACGCCTGGGATTTTCCCGTTCGAAGTGATGATGTCAAAACGTTGTGCCATGAGCACTTGGCTCCACCATCCGCCAAGCGGTTGTATGTATAACATGCCATTCTCCGTGATGCGTGTCACCATGAAGGCAACCTCATCCATGTGACCGGCTACCATTACTTTAGGTCCCGCTTCGTACCCGACACGTTTCCCAAAAATTGATCCGATGCCATCCGTGACGATTTCATCTGAGTGCGGTTCAATTCGTTCACGTACGAACTGACGAACTTCTGACTCGAACCCCGGAGCTCCCGGTAGTTCTGTTAACGTCTTGAATAAGTCTCTCGTCTTTTGATCCATCTTTTATCATCCCTTCTTAACCGTTCTTGTCTCATTATATACAAAAGTTTTGATAGGATGCGAATGCTTTTCATTCCATTCGGGTACAGGTTTTGGTACGATGTACATGATAGCCATAGTTCAAGGGGAGGTAGTCATATGAAAAAAAGGTATTGGTTTATTGGAATCGGGGTTGCCGTCATTGCCGCACTTATGACGAAAAAGGCTTTAGATGAACGTAGCTTATCTGCAGAAAACGCGTTGGAGTACACAAAACGTGCTTTCTCAGCGAAAGGTCATGTCCAAGGGGCATGGATTTCTGCATCACCTGAGATTTACACGTATGACGGTCGTGAATACGATGTCTACAAAGGTGGAATCTCGGTTCTTGAGAACGACGAAGAAAAAACGTATGAGTTCACAGTCGACTCTGAGACTGGCGCTTTACTCGAATATGCATGACACGAAACCGACGAATGATTCGTCGGTTTTTTTGTTTAGTTACAGCGAAAGAGTGGAAAATTGAAATTGGTAGTTTTCAATTTAAAAAAGGAGTGATCTCGCGTGAAAAAGCTAATCGGTGAGGCAAGTGAACTCGTATCGCAAATGGTAGAAGGAATGGTCCATGCCCATCCTGAACTGTACGGTCGTGTCGAAGGATTCAATGTCATCTGTCGGGCGAACGGTGCAAAATCCGGTAAGGTCGGCCTCGTCTCGGGTGGTGGTAGCGGACACGAACCGGCACACGCCGGTTATGTCGGAGACGGCATGCTCGATGCGGCAGTTTGCGGGGAAGTCTTCACATCCCCTACTCCGGACATGGTGCTTGAAGGAATCAAAGCAGCTGACGGTGGCAACGGTGTCTTGTTGATCGTCAAAAATTATTCGGGGGATGTCATGAACTTCGAACTCGCCGCCGAATTGGCTGAAGGAGACGGGATTAAAGTCGACCATGTTGTCGTCGCTGATGACGTCGCGATTTCAAACAAGGAAGACCGTCGTGGTGTTGCCGGTACCGTCTTCGTTCATAAAATCGCAGGTGCCGCTGCAGCAAGCGGTAAATCACTTGAGGAAGTTAAATCGATTGCGGAAAAAGTCGCATCACACGTCCGCTCAATGGGGATGGCGGTAGAGCCTTGCTACATGCCAGTGAGTGGAAAGCCTGGTTTTGACTTGAACGAGGAAGAGATGGAAATCGGGATTGGGATTCACGGGGAGCGCGGTGTCGAACGTAAACCAACGAGCGATGTCGACCAAATCGTCGATGATCTTCTCAGTCATTTGAAAAAAGAAGTTGAGCCTGGCGAAGTCGCCGTCATGGTAAATGGAATGGGCGGGACTCCATTGTCCGAACTATATGTGACATATCATTTCGTCGCGCAAAAACTCGAAGCTGCTGGATATACGTTGAAACGGAAATATGTCGGCAACTACATGACGTCACTCGAGATGCACGGATTCTCGATTACCCTGTTACCGCTTGATGATGAGATGACCACTTATCTAGATGCTCCATCGGAAGCACTTGGATTTAAACTTTGATGAATGAGGTGTTTGTTTTATGTTGACGATTGATCGGATGAAGCAAGCGTTACGCGACACACAAGTCGGGATTGAAGACCAAAAAGACACACTGACAGATTTAGACCGTGCCATCGGGGACGGAGATCACGGGATTAACATGTCCCGTGGTTTCGACGCGGTCTCTTCCATTTTAGATGAGGAGTATGACTCTCTCGGTGCGCTCAGTAAAAAAGTAGGCATGACTCTGATGTCGAAAGTAGGCGGTGCGGCTGGTCCATTATATGGTTCTGCTTTCGTCAAGATGGCGACCAAGTTCGGGGATGCGACCGAAGCTGACTTTGACCTTCTCAAAGAAGCACTCCAAGAAGGTTCCGATTCGATTAAAGCGCGTGGAAAGTCAGAAGTCGGTCAGAAAACGATGGTCGACGTTTGGGACCCGTTCCTCGAACATGTGAAACAAGGGGACAACTACAAACAACAGTTAGACGAACTTGTGCAAAAAACGGAAGATATGGTGGCAACGAAAGGTCGAGCTTCCTACTTCGGTGAAAATTCGCGTGGGACGGTCGACCCGGGTGCCCTCTCCAGTTCGATTCTGTTAGCCGCGATTATGAAGGAGGTCGATTGACATCGTCGAATTGATTATCGTCTCGCACAGTGCAAAAATTGCGGAAGGGATCCAAGATCTCATGAAAGAGATGGCGCCATCCGTCCCCATCCATCTAGCCGGCGGTCTCGAAGACGGTTCGATTGGAACAGACGTCACGCGCATCTTGGAGGCACTCGACCAAGTCGAAGGGGAAGCGCTTCTTCTCAGCGATATCGGTTCGGCGACGATGAACGCCGAACTTGCCATCGACATGTACGAAGGAAGTAAAGAGGTCGCATTTTTCGACGGTCCGATTGTCGAAAGTGCATTCATCGCTTCGGTTTCCTCAGGAAACGACATGTCTCTCACAGATATCGTCGAACAGTTGAAGCAACAATGAAAAAGCACCCCGTTCAGAAGAACGGGGTGCTTTTATGTCTTAACGTGGGTTGTCATTCTTTTCATATACGGCATTCATATATGAGCTTGTTGAATAGAAACGTGGTACGACCAAGAACAAAATGAGTGCTGGAATCGCAATCAATAGAAGCAATACCAATACCGGCAACCAGTAGACAATTTCATGACCGAGCATATCGATGTTCGCATCTGCGAATTCGGCTGCTCCTTCAACTTCTACGAGGTCTGCTGATGAAAGGATTTTGTTGTCTGTCGCATCAAAGTAATGGTACTCGGTTTTACGTGTGATGAAGATCCCATCACGAATCGTATCGAGTTCTACGACAGCCGCGATCACTTCGTTGCCATTTGAATGGCGAAGCGTCTCTTCTTTGATGATTTCAGCTGTTCCTTCTTTATAATCGTAATGCGTCGCTTTCAAATCCTCTTCGAGTGCGTCTAAGAACGCTTCGTTCGCTGAGGTATTCATTGGTGCGATTGTTAGAATGAAGATTACTGCAAGCAGGCTTGCCCATGCTTTTTTCAACATCCCCATGTTCCCCCTTCTCTTATTCCAGTTTAGCGTCATTCCTATTGTACCAAGAAGAAAGAAAAAAGTGTGAAGAAAATACTATTAAAATAAGAAAAAAGCGTGTCAATTTTTCGGACGGAATACAGCTTCCATTCGATAAATCGGCTGACCCAGCGCACTGAAGCGCTCTTCATACTCTGTTCGAATATTATCTTCCGGTTCATTTACATGCAAATCAAGTGAAATTTCTGTGAAGAACATCCCGTATTGACTCATGCTTTGAAGAGAATATTCAAAGAGTCCGCGGTTGTCTGTCTTGAAATGAATCTCCCCTGCTTTCGGAAGAATCGCTTCATATGTCGCTAAAAATGTCTTGTACGTCAAGCGACGTTTCGCATGGCGTGTTTTCGGCCACGGGTCTGAGAAGTTTAAGTAGACGCGGTCGACTTCTCCAGCTTCGAAGTATTCGACGAGTCGCTTCGCATCAACCGTCAGTACTCTCACGTTCGGCATCGGCGTCTCAACGAGCTTTTGAACGATTGAGACAGCTACGCTTTCAAATAGTTCGATTGCGATAAAGTTCACGTCCGGGTGCTGTTTCGCCATCCCTAAAATGAATTGTCCTTTCCCTGAACCGACCTCGATAAAGAGTGGGTGGTCATTGCCGAACTCGGCGTCCCACTTCCCTTTTAATTGTTCAGGATGTTGAATAAATACGTGTTCTTGAGCTTCCATATATTCTTTTGCCCAAGGCTTATGTCGTAAACGCATGAAAATCCTACCTTTCGTTCATCAAATGTTCAAGTTTAATGGGAATATGCACGTTCCGTACGAGCAGTCCTCTTGCGATTATACACGAAATCATAGTTTAATGAACGTGAATCATCCTTCACAAGGAGGTTAGATACAATGAGTACATTAGATCAATTCTTAATTTTTTATGCGGCTCCACTTACGTTTTTCGCAGGCGTCATCGCAACGTTCGTTTGGGCTTACTTCATGAATCCAGACGACATCTAAACACATTCAAAAAGGGGTGGCACTCAGCCATCCCTTTTAATTGATTCGTTCATACGCCTCATCGATCAATTCGCGCAGTACATGAAAACCTTCTGTTCGTGCTGCATCGTTTCGTTCCCCATAAATCGTTAAAATCGTTTGGGCAATCGCATACCAATGCATTCGATTATGAAGCTCACTCGAAATTTCGACCCCATAATGCGTGAACCAACGCTCCCATTCCGTCTCTTCGACATAGCTATAGACTACCATAGCCAAATCAAAGGCACGGTCCGCGATAATCGCATCGTCCCAATCCGTCAAATAGAGAAGACCGTTTTCATCTTCAATCCAATTGTTGTGATTTAAATCAGAGTGGCATACGACGAACTCTTGCTCGTCGACTTTAGGCAAATGGTGTTTTAACCATTGAATCGCCTCTCCAATCGTAGGATCCGTCTCATCTTGTTCGTATGCCTCACACTGATGAAGCAACAAGTGCGGCGTCACCGGTGTGTGATTTAATTGTTGTAACATGAATAATAGCTCTTTCGAATCATGAATCTTTCCGAGTTGTGCCGCGACATCTGGTCGCTTCATATCTTCTGGTGAAAGTTCGCGGCTTTCAATAAATTGTTGGGCACTTAATACGTCCCCGTTAAACATCCGCTTTGTCCAAAGAAGTTTCGGAACAATTCCTTCCGCTGAAAGAATCGCCAAGAATGGAGAAGAGTTCCGTTTCACAAAAATCTTCTGTTGGCGCGTCGTCGCTACATACGCTTCGCCTGTAATACCTCCGGCAGAAGCGACTGTCCACTCTTTACCGAGCGCACCGACTATATCTGAATACATATTCATCACGCTCAAATCTTACTTGAAATTAAAGAGATACAATCAACATCTTAACACGCGAGAATCGTCATTGACAACGACTCGACTTGAATGTGTGACGGGTTTCTTTCGATTGGGATGAGGCTGGCAGTCTCCCCCTGAACGTAGACGTTCCATTTCGCATCGCTTTCGAATGACAGTTTTTCGAACGTTCCATTAATATATACGCGTACCCGCTGCCAAGCGTCATACGAGTGGCTCGCCGTCAGTTCATAAATGATGACGCCAGGCGGCGACGGCAGGAATGTGAAATGGTCGATGACTTCTTGACGTGAATCGTAACGGAAACACGTATGCAGTCGTCGCAGTTTCAAAAGCGTCTTCACATACTCGATCTCACTGATTCGTGCATCGCGTAAGTCCCAATCGAAGTGATTGATGTGGTCTGGTGAATTATAGCTATTCTCTACGCCATGCTTCGTTCGACCGAACTCTTGACCCGCATGGATAAACGGAATCCCTTGAGACGTGATGACGACCGCATTGGCGAGCCGCTGCATTGCGAGGCGAGTCGCTTCATCAACCCCTTCACACGACAACTGTAATTTGTCATAAATCGTATAATTGTCATGGGCTTCGGCATAGTTGATTGAATACGTCGGACTCGGGAAACGTCCGACCGTCACGTTCGGTATATGGACGGCCCCAGTCAGACATTCACGGAGCTCCCATTCTCGCCACTCATTTCCTGAAATGAATCCACGTTCTCGGTCATTGAAGGTCGAACCTTTTAGGGCATCTCGAATCATATCGTTAAAGTGTCCGATACGAGGCATTCGGGCTGCATTTTGCGAAGTCGCCTTTAAGGACTGCCCGAGCGGTGTCGCCAAGTCCCACCCTTCTCCATACACAAGGATGGACGGGTCAACTTTATCAAGGGCGGCTCGTACCTGATTCATCGTCTCGACGTCATGGATTCCCATCAAGTCGAAACGGAATCCGTCCACTCGATAAGTTGTCGCAAAGTATGAGACGAAGTCGACAATCATTCGCCGCATCATATAACGTTCCGATGCTGTATCGTTTCCGACACCGGTCCCGTTTGCGACCGTCCCGTCATGCTCATACCGAAAATAATAATAAGGGACGAGGGCCTCGAGCGGTGAATGTTCACGAATATAGATGTGATTCATCACGACGTCTGTGACGACACGAAGACCTGACTGGTGAAGATCCGCGACAAGTGACGCGTACTCGAATACCCGACTCATCGGTACATCCGGGCTAGAGGCGTAACTTCCTTCAAGGCTGAACCAATGAATCGGATCGTAACCCCAGTTATACGGCATGCGTGTCGCTTCATCGACACTTCCAAAATCATGAACGGGTAACAATTGGACATGGGTCACACCAAGTTCTTTTATATAATCAAGTCCTGCACTGTGACCGCCTTTCGTCTGAACTCCCTTTTCGCTCACCCCTCCATATAGACCTTTCAGTTGGCTCAACGATGAGGGGTGGCTTGTAAAGTCTCGGATGTGCAGTTCATAAATGACGGCATCGGTCGCTTTCCAAAGAGGTGGACGCGGAGCTTGTTCGACTTGTTCATTCACAAATCGTTCCACATCCATCAATACCCCGTACTCTCCATTCAAGCTAACGGCTCTCGCATAAGGGTCAACGACTTGTCTTGTATCGACGGGCGTCTTTACTTCTAAACGATATAGCATCCCTTCGAACGCTTTTGGCACTTCTCCATTCCATTCCCCGCGAGAACCGCGATGCATATGGAAGCGTTCGAGTTCACGGTGGTTCATGTCGTCATGGACGGTAATCCACATCGAGAGTGCGACAGGCGACCATACGGTCACTTCCATCCCGTGTGGTGTAAATGACACACCGAGTGGTCCATCATATGAGAACCGACGCTCGAACTCTTCGGAGCGTACAATTTCTCGTGGAACGATGACCGTCGTCTTTTGTCCCGGATGAAACACCGTATACATCATCTCTAAAGAAATAGGTTCATATAGTCGCAGAATTTGTTCAATCATCCCTGATTCGGTCACATGTTGTTGTTCGACCATGTAGTCGATCGGGCGTCCATTCTGTTCAATTTGTACTGGAACGGATTCATATTCGCGCACAATCTCAAGTTGTATGGTCTCAAATGATACGAAAGACGCGCTCTCAATCGTTACATGCGAGGCCGTCTTTTGATCTGGTGTATGATGCATATGCGTCCCTTCCTCTCAATCACTGATCCATAAATTGACGAAACGGCATCTTGGCTGTCACTTCTAACAATGTAGCGACATCGCGAACTTGCTGCGCTTTTACAATCGGTGCGCGCCCATTCACTTGTTTCATCCATTCTTTATACTCATTTCGTCCCACATAATGCGTCGTTCGAACGCTCGGAACATTATCAAAATAACCATCTGCTGCAATGACGACTTTTTGAAGGACACCCGCATAGTTCGGTACAATTTGTCGAACAAGTTCTTCGGTGCGTGTCAACGCAATGAGCGGGTTCACTACACGAGTATTTTCCCCTTTCAGCGGTTGATGAACCCACGTCTTCTCTTTCGATATGTGATAGATGCTTCGGTCTCCCTCGAGCCACTCTACGATATAGAGATGAGTCGGACCGACAAGGACATGACTTAATTCAACGGTCGCACCGTTCCACTCAATGACGGGACGATAAAAGAAGAAGTGTCGTTCATTCCATTCGGAACGCATCACGCGATATGCAAAATCTCTCGTGAATGCCAAATGTGGTAAATCTGCCTCAAGCACCCCTTCACAAGCAAATTGCAGTTTTTGAATGTGTCGGCGCTCTCGAAGTAATTTCTGATACTGTGATTCGGCGAGTGGTTTCGGTTCTAGTTCAATCCGTTCCGACTTCGCCCAAAATTTCCACCACGGCCGGTCGATCTCAAGTATTTCGACCGGACTCAGTCGATTGTTTTCATGAAGACGCTGCAGTCGGGCCGTATCGGTTTCTACATATTCTAAATAGCGATTGTATTGATCTAATACATCACGTTCATATTTTGAGATTACGTCAAAAATTTTAACCGGGATTGCCATATGTCCTCCTCTGGCCGTCTTAACGGAAATACTTCAATCGCCCTATAGGACGGAGTCTGATTCGGCTGCACTTCATACAGGATCACTTCTTCCACCGACTCGGTCACGTTGAACTCGGGTGGCACGTAAGCAATCCGTTCCCCTTTGTCCCACTTTTTTGCGAGAGTGACATGAGGGACGAACGTTTTTCGGTCTAACCTTGGAATCATTGCGACGAGCTCTTGACGAAGGTCCGTCGCAAATCGCTGAAGAGCATCTGACGCATCAGGTACAATCGTCAACACGCGTGGACGGTCCGCTCTCCCGAAATGGTCGATGGCATGAAACGTCAACGTGAACGGAAGGGTTTCTTGACTGATTCTTCTAGTGATTTCTTTCACTTCATCCAGCTCTTCACCATCGATCCCCCCTAAAAATTGTATCGTCAAATGAAACTCGTCCGGTCGATAAATTCGCCGATACGAGTAATACGGTAAGATGGCTTGTTGCACAGCGGCGAGTTCGGCCGCTTCGATTGGAATCGCAATAAAATAATGCGTGCTCATCTGATTCATCCTTTCAGTGCGCGACGTGACAGTCCAATCCAAATCACTGCCCCGATTGCCGTGACAATCGTATACATCCAAAATACGCCGATGATGTCATCGAGTTCGATGATTGTACCACTCAACTTGTTGAATCCCGCTGTCGCAAGTCCTGAAGTCAACGCCATGTAAACACCGATTGCCGTTGAAGAGACTTGACGGTCGACAAGTTTCCGGACGAACTGAAGCGCGACCGGGATTAAAAGTCCGACGACGAGACCTTGTGCGATCGCCAGAAGCCAAACGACCCAAATGGGCGGCTCTAATGCAAGGATTCCATTTCGCATGGCCGAGATGAGTGCCGCCCCGACGAGTACCGGGACACTGCCGAAGCGTTCTACAAATTGTGATGCCACTTTCATGAAGGGAATTTCAAACAAAACCGCGACGAGGAATAGTGTTCCGACGAGCGTCGTCGATCCCCCGCTACTTGTCACGTACAATCCAAAATAATAGTTGTTCGCATAAATTGGTCCGAAGACGAGCATGCCCCCGAGCAGAAAGAATAAGAAGGACTTATTCCATACAGCTGTCCATGAGATCGGAGCTAACGTGACGTCACGAATCGAGCTCTTTTCCGGAATCATTCGGACGAACACACTTCCGAGGATCAGTAGGACGGCACTTAATACGAACGTACTAGCAAGTCCCCACGTCGTATCGGAAATCCACCCCATCGCAAACACCGCGATGGCAAAACCTGCCGACCCATACAAACGAATCGCTCCATAATCCACTTTTGAACGTGTCGTATAGTCGAGTGTCATCATATCGACGAGCGGAATGTGTGCACATTGGAATACAGACCAAATCACCATGAGCATCACAATCCATACATATGAAGTCGCCACTAAAAATGTAAACGAAATGAGGGCTGCGCTTAACATCGCTAACATGAGCCACGCCTTCACCCGCCCGGTGCGGTCGGTCAACATTCCCCAAAGTGGTTGTACACCAATCGAAAGAATGGGAAGAATGGCCACGATATTTCCGACCTGACTAGGACTCAGTCCGAATTGATCTTGTGAAAAATATAGAGCCATGTAAGGGATCAATGCCCCTTGTGCGAAGAAAATGGCGACATATACAGATTGAAACAATCTTTTTTGCGAATTCAATGATAACTTCCTTCCTAAAGGACAGAGAGCCGACTACATCAGTCAGCTCTCCACGGTTCTTATTTAGCGAGCTCGTAAATCGCTTCAGCATAAATCGCTGCAGCGCGTAATAAATCTTCTATCTCCATGTATTCATCGACCTGATGCGCCACATCTTTAGCGCCTGGGAACAATGCACCGAATGCGACACCCGCCTCGAGTGAACGGGCGTAAGTTCCCCCACCGATTGCCATCAAGTTCGCATGCTCCCCCGTCTGACGTTCGTACACACTAGCGAGCGTCTTCACGAGCGGATGATCTTCAGCCACGTGATGCGGTGGCATATGTTGACGCGTCTTCAATTCGAAACCGAGCGACAACGCGATTTCACGTAGGTTTTGCAACCGCTCTTCAAACTTCGCCGTATAAGGGTATCGAATATTGACCGTAGCCGTGCGCTCATCTTCGTGATAGCGGAACACACCACCGTTGATCGTCAAATCACCTGTCTCGTCACTCGCCTCAATCCCGAGTGAAATCCCGCGAGAATCGGCAAACACATGACGAACGAGTTCAATATAGCGTTCCCCTTGAATATCGAGAGGAAGGTGCAACAAGAATCCAGCGAGGACGTATGCCGCGTTGATCCCGTTATCCGGTTCCATCGCGTGTGCCGCTTTCCCTTTCATCGTGAACGTATATGTCCCACGGTCATACACGCATGTCCCGTCTGCTTCATATTTTTCAAGATAAGCCTCGAACTTTTCTTCGAGTACCTCGTCTGTCTTCAATTCAGCTTTCGCGAAGTCCGGAACCATGTTCGGACGCTCCCCACTCGTGAACGATAGGAGGTGGTACGCCGACTCTGGTGCCCGTTGAATCGGAAGTTGTGTCAACACACCGTCATATAGCCCTTTCTCTGCGTTGATGATCGGGAAGTCTGCGTCTGGTGCAAAGCCGTATGTCGGCATCTGTTCTTGTTTAAAGTATTCGCGGACACAGCGCCATTCGCTCTCCTCGTCACAACCTGCGATCAGGCGGACACGTTTCGAGAGCGGTAACCCGAGCTCTTTGACGATGCGTAAACCATAGTATGCAGCCATCGATGGTCCTTTATCATCATTGCTTCCGCGAGCGACGATTTTTCCGTCCGATGTAATCGTCGGATTGAACGCACCATACGTCCATCCTTCACCTGCAGGGACGACATCAAGGTGACATAAGATTCCGACGATATCCTCACCATCCCCATACTCCAAGTGTCCCGCATATCCACCGACGTCCTTCGTTTTAAAGCCATCTCGCTCACCAAGCTCAAACATGTAATCGAGCGCTTTTCGAACCTCTGGCCCGAATGGCATGTTCGGTGCGGCTTTTGATTCATCGAGCACGCTAGGGATTTGTAGTAATCCTTTTAAATCTTCTAAAAATGCATCTTTACGATTGTCGACTTCTTGTCTCCAATTCATGTTCATCTCCCCTTTTGCGAATGTTCTCTCCCTTACTAGTATATCCAAATGAATGAAAGACGAACATTCATTTAGAAAAGTTTTTTTCGTTCGTGTTTGACCTCGCTTTAAACACAAAAAAACAATCTTCATTCGACATTTACGTTCATAATCAAATCTTTACAAACAGATTGTTCGTGCTTTCTGCTTGCATTTTTGTACAGGAGCGGTATACTAAAGGTGTAATTTTAGAAAATAACAATTTTATATTTCATTTTGTCGTCTGTAGGTATGGTTTATCATTATTCTACACATTGGGAGGTTATCCAATGAAAGGCTCAACAGATCGGATGTTAACGCGCATCAAGTCCATTTATTTGTTCATCAATGAAAGGGAGACAGTTACCACTTCAGAACTAGTAGAAGAGTTCGGCATTACGTCGCGCACTGTGCAACGTGATTTGAACGTGCTTGAGTACAATAATCTTGTGGAGAGCCCTAGCCGTGGCACGTGGACTTCATCGAAACGTTCACTCAAGACGGCAAATTGAAACGTATATGTAGATTCAAGAGACCTGATGTTCAGGTCTCTTTTTTATGAAAGAAGGTCTTGTGATTTTGGATTGTATCAAATGTTCAAGATGAGGTGATGATGTGAAAGAAGAAATAATGAAGTACATAGATAATCATTTTCCAAACCTATCTGGAGAAGTCCATCTAAGATTCGAACTCGGCGAACCGTATAAAAACGGAACGGATGAGAGAATAGAGCAGGTGGTAAAAAGAGTGACAACATTGTTCGAGGAAGTGTTTCAATCTGATGATTACATCCATGTCTTTATCAAGGATTGGAACGAAACAGAGGACATCATGTTCGGGAATACCACTCCCGAATATTTGTATGCTTTATTCATGAAGCAACAGATTGAAGAAGAAACGTTATTCGAATTAGATGAAGATATAGACGAAAAAACAGGGGAAATTATAGAAATCAAACATGAATATAAAGCGAAATTTGTATCCTCGCAGATAAAGTCAATCTCTTACGAGAAAATCCTTAGAGGTATAGGAAATTACGAGCAAGGAAGAGAACCTTCGATTGGACAAACGGTATACTTTATAAGCACTGAAAAGAACATCGTTTTTCATATGTATGATGATCGAGGTTGTACCATAAGTTCAAATGAAGTTGAACCATTAGTCCCTTTATATCATAAATACAACGACTGGTTAGTTAACTATTGGCGTGCTGATTTTGATGCCATTTTCAAAAAGATATGATCGAAAATTAGAGCTTTTTATACAAAAAGAGAATCCGCCCAATTGGACAGATCCCCTCTCACCTCATTAATTATTGAAGAAACAATTGAACTTCTTCTTCCGTCAACTCACGATATGCCCCGAGCTCGAGCGTCTCATCGAGTTCAAGATCCCCGATTTGAACACGCTCTAATCGCTCGACGTGTTTGCCTACCGCCGCGACCATTCGTTTCACTTGATGATATTTCCCCTCAGATAATGTGAGACGGATGACAGAGCGACGTCCGCTCCGACTCAAAATCTCGAGTCGGGCCGGCTTCGTCGTATATCCATCTTCTAATTCGACTCCGTTCGCGAACGTCTTGATATCCTCAGCCGTCATCTCCCCATCGACTTCGGCGATATATACCTTGTCGACATGTTTACGAGGTGACATGAGTGCATGATTGAACGCGCCGTCGTTTGTAATGAGGAGAAGTCCCGTCGTATCTTTGTCGAGACGTCCGACCGGGAAGAGGTCGTAATGGGCATACTCCGGATCAATTAACTCGATGACTGTCGTCTCGACTTGATCTTCCGTCGCACTGATGACCCCTTCAGGCTTGTTCATCATGAAATAGATGAATGGACGATATTCAACGACTTCCCCGAACACCGTGACTCGCTCTGATTCTGGGTTAACGTGTCGTTTCGCATCTTTTACAGGTGCATCATCGACTCGTACTGCCCCTTGTTTTAATAGGATTTTTACATCTTTTCGTGATCCATATCCCATGTTCGATAGCAATTTATCAATTCGCATTATCCGTTCCTCCGATATTCAAAGCGTTTCCCTAATAATTTCCCTGCAAGATGGCTGCGCCAGCCGAGATATCCGTATACGAGAATCCCGACGATGACACCGACGATTGTCGCAAAGATGTCATTTCCCCAACTCGCTTCTTCTTGCAACGTGACGAGAAGAGAAAGGTAAACAGCCGCAAACATCGCCGCCCCCATCAAGAACATTAAGATGGTCCGACGAAGCAACTGCTTGTATGGGAAATGTAGAGACCGCTGAATCATCCATACCATGAGCACGATCGCCACAATGTATCCAGCAATCGTCGCATAACCCGCACCGATACCACCGAGCCAATAGACGAACGGCACGTTCAGGGCGAGTTTTGCCAACAGACCCATCGATGTAGCAAAGATGGTGAAGTACTGACGGTTAATCCCTTGGAGAATCGCAGCCGCAACCGAGTAATAGGCTAAGAAGAAAGCACTCGGTGCATAATGAAGTAAATACACCCATCCTTCACGGTCTCCCGGGAACAACGTCCCAAACAATGGTTCCGCGAGAGCTACGAGTCCGATGACAGCAGGAATCGTCACAAAGAACGAGACTTGGAAAATATGATTGACTTGATTTCGTACTTTCAGCATATCTCCTGTCGTAAATGAACGGGTCACGAGCGGGATGGTCGCCATCGAGACACTCGCCGCAATCGACACAGGGATCAATACAATCTTATGTGCGTTTCCGGTCAAGAATCCATAAGCCGATGTCGCTTCGGATACGGTCGCACCCGAACTGAGTAACGTATTGACCATCGTCAACTGATCAATCAGCTGATAGAGAGGGGTCGATACCCCGACCATCACGATTGGGATTGAGTAGCTGAGCAACTCGAGTAACAACGACTTCATCGAACGGACAGGTGTGCCCGCTGGATTATCCGTCTGACGATGGATGTCTTTTCGACGCTTCCAGTACATCATGAGTACGACAAAACTACCGATTGCCCCAACAAAAGCACTAAACGTCGCAATCGTGACGGCAATGACTTTCAATCCATTCAGTTCAGTCGTCTCGACGGATTGCGTTCCCCCAAGAGCATTCGCGATTGGTCGAATGAAGTCAGAGTCCGCAAAGACGAACAAGACGAGCATCGTCCCGCTGAGAAGGAATAGAATGCGCACGATTTGTTCGACGACTTGTGAGATTGCCGTCGGAGCCATGTCTTGATGTCCTTGGAAATAACCACGAACCATACTCATCGCCGGGATGAGCAGTAACGCAAAACTGACGCTTCTCGTCACGAGTGTGAGCGAGTCAATGTATTGCTGATTGTTCTCCGAATTTCGGACCATCAGCTCGGATAGCCATGGTGCCGCAAAAAAGAGTAATAAAAAAGCGACGACACCGGTCGCAAGCATCAGCTTCATTCCTTGTCGGAACAATCGTTGACTCGTTCCATATTCCCCTAGCGCATTATATTTGGCGATAAATTTCGAGACGGCAACAGGGATCCCTGCCGTCGATATGGAGATCATGATTGCGTAATACGTATATGCTGCTTGATACAACGTCACTCCGGCAATCCCGACCATCGCTTGGAACGGGAATGTGTACAACAGCCCTAACATCCGGGAAATCAAGTTTCCTGCCGATAAAAGAAGCGTTCCTTTGACGAAGGAGGCTCTTCCTGAATCTTGTTTGGCGCTTGATGACATGAGGCACCTCCATCTATAAATCAACTATTCATATGAATTCGGTTTTACAAAACAACCGCTTCTCATTATACTCTTACTGTTACGGATAATAAAGTTACGATAATTTTACTAATCATATAGATGAAGAAATGAGGAGATTTTACATGAAAGATGTCATCGTCATCGGCGGAGGTCCAAGCGGACTTATGGCAACTTATGCAGCTGCAAAGAGCGGCGCATCGACCTTGTTGATTGATAAAGGATCTAAACTCGGTCGGAAATTAGCGATTTCAGGTGGAGGGCGTTGTAACGTCACGAACCGAAAACCAATCGATGAATTGATTCAGTTCATCCCTGGGAATGGCCGCTTTTTATATAGCGCCCTCGCTCAGTTCGACAACCAATCGATCATCGACCTGTTCACAGGATTCGGCATCCCGCTGAAAGAAGAAGACAACGGGCGCATGTTCCCAGTGACGGACAAGGCACAAGACGTGGTCAACACGTTGCTTCGTGCGATTGAAGACCTCGGTGTCGAGATTCGAAAAAAAGCAGAAGTCAAAACACTACATTTTAATGAAGAAAACGAGTTTCATGCGGTCGAGTTGATGGACGGTGAAATGATTGAAGCGAAAGCTTGTGTCGTCGCGGTCGGCGGACAATCCGTCCCTCATACCGGGTCGACAGGTGACGGTTATCCGTGGGCACAAAAAGCCGGGCATACGATTACGGAGCTATTCCCGACAGAAGTGCCAATCAAATTGAATGATTCATTCATCGGAACGAAACAACTTCAAGGATTATCGTTACGTGACGTCGCGTTGACGGTGCATGGCAAAAAAGGAAAAGCGATCAAGACGCACCAAGGTGACATGATCTTTACCCATTTCGGAATCTCAGGTCCAATCGCGCTCCGTTGCAGTCAGTATACGATTAAAGAGCGGAAACGTAGCAAAGAACAAGTCGTCCTCTTGTCACTCGACTTCTTCCCGGACACGTCACGAGATGAACTCGTCCAGGAATTGTGGAATCAAGTGCAGAGCCAACCGAAGCGTGCCGTTAAAAACGTATGGAAAGGCTACATCCCCGAGCGACTTCTTGACTTGTTGTTAGAAGAGCTCGCATTTGGAGAAGAAGACGCCAGTCAGTTGAAGAAGCAATCCGTCATTGATTTCGCAACGCGTTTGAAAATGTTTGAGATGCACGCCGTCGGGACACTCGACTTTGACAAGGCATTCGTCACAGGTGGTGGCGTTTCGGTTAAGGAAGTTGCGCCACAGACGATGATGTCAAAGAAAGCACCAGGTCTCTTCTTTGCCGGTGAAGTGCTCGACATTCATGGATACACAGGTGGCTACAACATCACGGCCGCTTTCACGACAGGACATTGCGCCGGATCGCACGCAGCTGAACTGGCGACAGAGCGGTAAAGGGTTCGGCCCGACGCATCATCTGCGTTCTATCGTGATCACTAAAGCATATATGTACAATCAAAAGGCTTGATCCTGTCTCATTCAGGGTCAAGCCTTTTAACATTCTTTTTCAACTTAATTTTCCAATTCCATCATATCTCGATACTTGTATTTTTCTAAAAGCTCATGATCTTCTTTGAAGGTCCATTCGGGAATTGACAGCTCTGGGTGCGCCGTCAAATAGTCATGAAGCACATCCCTCCCTAGAATATAGTTACTCCAACGTGGCATATCTTTTTGATAATTACCAACCGCAAAATCGGTATAGGTTGTTTCATAATCATTCACTCGGCTCGCGATGTGTTCCATGGTCGCTTCATCAATCTCTACATTCCACGGGGGAGTCACATCTTTGACGATCTGGTCAGCAAACGTATCGGCTTTTCCTTCAATGATGACAGAATCGAGAATTGTTTTAAGACGGAACCCAGGGTGATTCTGAACAATCAGATGATGATACTCGTGAGCCGTCGTATAGGCTAGCACACCTTTATCAAAATCTGTATCGAGAAACAAGATGAATGCGTCCTTGTACGCCGCTCCTGCTACACCTTTCAACGGTTCACTATCGTAGAAAAATTCAGGATTATAAGGGGCAACAAACACCGTACCTTTCTTTTTAGGAAAGATTTGATTTGAATCTGCGTATGTTGATGCAATAATCTCTTTAATCTCATCATGCTGATTGATCAACGTATCCAGTTGCTTTAGCAATTGTTGCTTATGAGGAGTCGGCTTTAGTGAAAAATCAGTTTTCAATATGGATGTATCGATTTTTTCTTCCTCTCCGACCTCTCCTATGTAATCTAATACATATTTCTTGAAGTTCTGTTTGTTCTCCTCCGCATCGGTTGTTTCAAGAGATGCATTCAAATATTTTTGGTATTGGGTGTAAAGTGGGACGATTGTCAATTCATTCTCTTCGTTGATTTTTATCGTTTCGATTGAAACGTCAGGCTCAGACGTTTTAGATTCTGACGTTTTTTCATCATTGCTACATGATGCTAACAGAAGTACTGAACTACAACATAGAATACCGAATAATTTTTTCAGCTGAATGACCTCCATCTCAATGATTAATATTCATCGTTCGCTTGCTTATGTTAAATTATACCATTAATTACTCTCATGACCTTCCTAATCTCATCTAATACCATGATGTCATTATGACCTTCACAACAAAAAACGACTCGAACCCTTACTAATGAGGGCTCAAGCCGTTTGTGATTATTCTTTCCCTGCGATTTGACGACGCACTTCTTTTTCGAGCTCTGGCTCGGGCGGCATCCATCCTTCAGGTTTCATGACTTTATTGTCCGATTCGCGTAAGATCGGTTTCCCGTCCGGTCCAAGCTTCGCCATATTGGCACGCTGGACGATTTCAAACAACGGCACCGGATCAAGTCCAAGTTCAACGAAACTGCCCATCACAAAATATAACGCGTCCGTTAACGCATCCCCTTGACCAACGAGGCGTTCCACATCATCTGACGGTGGTGCGTCTTGTAATGATTTTTGGACCGCTTTTTGGAAGCCTTCTTGGAATTGCTCGATGGCCTGTAAGAACTCTTCTTCAGTCTGTGACGATTGGTGTAAAAATTCAACGACCGCTTCCTCTGCCGTCCAAACCGATCGTTTTGTCGCACGATCAAGTGTCAACGGTTGCGGAGATTTTGCTCCTGGATGTCCGAAAGTCTCATGGAATTGTTTCACTTCTTCAAAAAAGTAACGTTTGCTCATCTGTTCTTCCCCCATTGTCAGTCCACGGAAACGAATGCATCCAAATCGAATACTTCCGGATGGACGATTGCAAAGATTTCATTGTCTTGTAAAAACATGCCGGTCGAGTCATACACGCGAGGTGTCACCATCTGACCGTTGATGGTACCTTCTTCCGGGTTGACCGTATAGAGGACGAGCTCTTCCGAGTCGAGCACGTATATTCGGCCTTGTCGCTCGACAAGCCCAACGCCTTCGAATCGCTCAAACTTTTGCTGGATTGAGGCGCTCATCCCGTCAGCCGATAACGCTTGACGCGAATCGAGCATCCATTCCGTTTCCGGTTCTTTTTCCTCGACTGCCTCATCTGGCGTATCCTGCTCATTCTCAGGTGCCTCTTCTTCCGCAGCGGCCGTCTCACTAGAGACATTGTCATTCGTCGAGACATTTTCTGTCGTCGCTTCTTCTGTTGATTCTTCAGTGCCTTCAACATTATCATCAGACTCTGTCGATTCTTCTGGCTCGTTTTCCGCAGGCACTTCCGGCTCGATTTCACGCTCTTCAATATAGAGGAGCTCAAGGTCCGGCGTGTCTGCTAATCGATTCATCATGAAGAGACGATTCGATTCTCGGTCATAGCCGAGACCAAAGATTCGGTCTTCCGATACGAGACCTTTGATTTGTTTACGCGGTCGTTCGACCCAGCGTCCTTCTTCCCGTTCAATCGTGATGAGTGTCCCGTTTGCAGTCACCGCATATACGAGGTTCTCTTCGACCATCCGCATCCCGATAAAGTCATCGAGGCGCGCCTGACCCGTATTTTCGAGTTGAAGCACTGAGTTGACGCGTGTGCCGTTCCCGCTCACTTCGAAAAACTCAGACTGCTCGGTAAGCACGAGATAAGCCCCAATCGTATCGCTGTAGTACACTTCATCGATCTGGTTGATTTGCTCGAGCGCATCGGTCGTATCAATATCTTCGTCATCTTGTGCTGCCTCCACAGGTGGGAGGGATGCCGTTTGATGACTCGTTTGAATGTCGATTTTTTCAAATGTCGAGGCGACCTGCCGCTGAATCTCTTCATCAGAGAAGACAAAGACATAGCAAAGGATCACGCCGACCACGACAGCACATAGTGTCGTGTATAGCACATAAGAACGTTTCATGGACATGTCGTCCCCTTCTACTTCAGTATCGCCCTTTAGTGTATCAAAACCGACCGTAAAAGAAAATGACCTCACCAAAAAGAAAAGAATGTGCGACAATGTCACACATTCTTTCGATTACCCTACTACAATATTGACGAGTTTTCCAGGGACGACAATGACTTTACGAACCGTCTTACCTTCTGTGAACTCTTGGACACGCTCGTTGCCGAGTGCCTCCGCTTCAAGCGCTTCTTTTGATGCGTCACGCGAAACGTGCATTTTCGCACGAAGTTTCCCGTTCACTTGGATGACGACTTCAATCGTGTCACTCACAAGTTTTGACTCATCGTACGTCGGCCAAGCCGCATACGTCAACTCTTCCGTCATGCCCATCTTCTCCCACAACTCTTCAGACAAGTGTGGAGCAACAGGTGAAAGCATCTTGATGAAGTCGACCATTTGCGATTTTGGCAACGTCTCTTGTTTGTTTGCTTCATTGACGAAGACCATCAACTGAGAGATTGCTGTGTTGAAGCGAAGTGCTTCATAGTCTTCAGTGACTTTTTTCACCGTCTGATGATACGTACGTTCAAAGTCGGCAGTCGGTGCCACCTCCGCAAAGTTCGTTTGATCGAACAAACGCCATACGCGGTCGAGGAAGCGACGTGCCCCGTCAAGTCCATTCGTTGACCATGCGATTGCCGCATCAAGTGGGCCCATGAACATTTCATAAAGACGAAGTGTATCCGCGCCGTGTGACTTCACGATATCATCTGGGTTGACGACGTTCCCACGAGATTTCGACATCTTCTCGTTGTTCTCACCAAGGATCATACCTTGGTTGTACAATTTTTGGAACGGTTCGTTCGTCGGGACGACACCGATATCATAAAGGACTTTATGCCAGAAACGTGCATAGAGCAAGTGAAGAACGGCATGTTCCGTACCACCGATATACAAGTCGACTGGAAGCCAACGCTTAAGTTTCTCAGGGTCCGCAATCATTTCTTCGTTATCTGGATCAATGTAACGGATATAGTACCAGCAGCTACCTGCCCATTGTGGCATCGTGTTCGTCTCGCGACGACCTTTTTCCCCCGTGACAGGATCTGTGTACGTCAACCACTCTTCTGCGTTCGCAAGTGGTGACTCACCCGTACCAGACGGTTTGATTTCATCGATGATTGGAAGTTCGAGCGGAAGCTCTTCGACCGGTACCGTCTTCATCGTTCCGTCTTCCATGTGGACGACCGGAATCGGTTCTCCCCAGTAACGTTGACGGCTGAACAACCAGTCACGAAGACGGTATGTCGTCTTCGCACGACCTGTACCAGCAGCTTCGAGTTCTTCAATGATCGTCTTGATTGCATCGGCTTTATTGAGTCCGTTCAAGCTACCTGAGTTGACGTGCTCCCCGTCTTCGACATAAGCCGCCTCTTCCAAGTTTCCACCTTTGACGACTTCACGAATCGGGAGGTCGAACGTTTTCGCAAACTCATAATCACGCTCATCGTGCCCAGGAACGGCCATGACTGCACCTGTCCCGTATGTCGAGAGGACATAGTCTGCTGTCCAAATCGGAAGTTTCTCACCGTTTACCGGGTTGATCGCATAAGCGCCCGTGAATACTCCTGTCTTCTCTTTCGCAAGGTCTGTACGCTCAAGGTCCGTCTTCTTCGAAACTTCCTCGATGTAAGCCTCAACTGCTGTTGATTGTTCAGGTGTTGTGATCACTTTTGTGAACGGATGCTCTGGTGCGAGCGTCACATATGTCGCTCCGTGAAGTGTGTCCGGACGTGTCGTGAAGACTGTGACAATCTTGTCGTGACCGTCGACTTTGAAGTCGACCTCGGCACCGACCGATTTCCCGATCCAGTTGCGTTGCATCTCTTTTACGCTCTCTGGCCAGTCAAGACCTTCCAAGTCTTCAAGCAAACGCTCCGCGTATTCTGTGATGCGAAGCACCCACTGTTTCATCGGGACACGGTATACCGGGTGGTTCCCACGCTCTGACAAGCCGTCGATGACTTCTTCGTTCGCAAGGACCGTACCGAGTGCCGGGCACCAGTTAACGGCAACTTCGTCGACGTATGCAAGGTCACGCTCGAACAATTGCGTGAAGATCCATTGTGTCCATTTATAGTATTTCGGGTCCGTCGTGCTGATTTCACGGGCCCAGTCATACGAGAAACCGAGTTCTTTCAACTGACGGCGGAACGTCTCGATGTTACGCGCTGTGAATTCGCGTGGGTCGTTCCCTGTGTCGAGTGCGTATTGTTCGGCAGGAAGACCGAACGCATCCCAGCCGATTGGGTGAAGGACGTTATATCCTTGCATCCGCTTCATACGGGCGATGATATCCGTCGCCGTGTAACCTTCCGGGTGACCAACGTGAAGGCCAGCACCTGATGGGTACGGGAACATATCGAGGACGTAGAAACAATCCTTCTCCGGGTCTTCTGTCGTTTTGAATGCGTCTTTCTCTTCCCAACGCTTTTGCCATTTCGGCTCGATTTCTTGATGTTTAAAATAGCTCAACATTCTTCCTCCTCTGCATAATAAAAAGCCTTCCGTCCCCGAAAATGGGACGAAAGGCTTGAAAGCTCTCCGCGGTACCACCCATGTTGCATTGCTGCCACTTGAGACGCCGATAACGAGGCGTAACCCCGGTTTTCCCTACTCGGTTCAGGAAAACAGCTCCAAGGCGAGTTCACGACCTCCATTTATCGATTCACACCAACCATCGACTCTCTTTGAAACGGAACGTTCGCTACTAATCCTCTTCATCGCTTGCTATTCATCGTAGTCTATTTTAGCCCATTCTGAAATTCAACGTCAACTTGATTTTTCAGCGACGCGAATGTCTTTCATAATGACGAATAGAGTAAGGGCGAACGTAGTGAGCAGAAGAAGCATGCCGAAGACCGCAGTAATACCGAACATGTCATAGACAAATCCGGACAATGTCGGTCCAATCATCCGACCGACAGATGCTGCGATATTGACGAGCCCTTGATATTGTCCCGCCTTACCAGGAGGGGCAAGTTTCGCTGCAATCGTCGGGACTGCTGGCCAGACGAACATTTCCCCGATTGTCATGACGACCATTGCGACCATGAACATGCCAAATCCGCCTGCGAACGGCACGATCAAGAAGGCACCAAGAAAAATCGAGGCTCCGATAATCAGTTGACGTTTTAAGTCATCCTCAAACTGTCGCAATACACGGTTGAGTAACGGCTGTGCGAATACGATCATCGCCCCGTTCACCGTCCAAAGCAGTGAATACTGGCTGATTGTGACACCAAGGTCTTTTGAATGAACGGCGATTGTCCCTTGCCACTGTACGTAAACGAACCAAAGCACGGCGTAACCGACGGCGACATACCACATCGACTTCATCGTTGCGCTCGAGAGCGTCGTGGCAGCTGCCTCTAACTGTGATTGAACGACAGGACGTGCCGGGTTTTTCAGGTAGCGAAGTCCAAATAAAAGGACCACGACAAATAAGACCGACAAGAAGAAGTTTGCATAAAAGATCCACTCGATGTTAAAGCGCGCGATTTGACCACTCATGGCCGTACCGAGTGCGACACCTACGTTTTGCGCAACGTAAATCGCGTTAAACGAACGGCGTCCACCTTCTGGCCAGATGAGTCCCGCAAACGCGTAAACGGTCGGAAAGACGAGTCCACCTGAGAACCCAATCATACCGAGCCACACCAAATAGCCGAAGAACGTGGCGTGGAACAGTAAAAATCCGAGTGAGCTCGCAAGCAACAAACCGACAGAAATCATGAGCGTCATCTTTCCACCGATTCGGTCGAATAATGTCCCTCCGATGTAGTTTCCGACGATTGCGAGTGCGGAGTTCACAAGAAGTGCCACCCCAGCAAGTGTCATCGACTCACCTAAAAAATCATGAATATACAGTGTGTTAAATGGCCATAAAAAAGACGCCGCCGTTGTATTGAGCGCCATCGCAATGACTAGAATCCATACCGAAATTGGCATTTTATTGTTCACACCAAGTCCTCCTTTCATTCCTCTTTCACATCAAAAAAATCGGCACAAATGGCCGAATCGACAAGATTTCCTTATCAAACCTAAACGAATGCCAAAGAAGTGTCAAGAAAAATTACTTATTATGAAGTTTTGTCATTTTTCATTTGTGATAGCATGAGCAAGGAAGGAGAGATGTTGAATGAATCCATTTGGTCAAAACCGATATCATACGTTGAACGAGGCGTATCGCCGAGAATATGGAGGAAAGGTGTTCAAAGTCCCGCTCGATGGCGGATTCACCTGTCCGAACCGTGACGGGCGCGTCTCAAAGGGAGGATGTACGTTCTGTTCAGACGACGGAAGTGGTGACTTTGCAGGAAATGCTTGCGATTCGATTCCCGTTCAATTTGCCGAAGTGAAGGCCCGTCTTCACCGAAAGTGGAAGAACGCCAACTACATCGCTTATTTCCAAGCATTCAGTAACACGTATGCGCCGGTCGAACGGTTACGTGAGTTGTACGAACCTGCACTTCAAGAAGAAGGCGTTGTCGGTCTCTCGATTGCGACACGTCCGGACTGCTTGCCAGACGACGTCGTCGCTTATTTAGCAGAATTAAATGAACGAACGTCGCTTTGGGTGGAGCTCGGCCTTCAGACCATCCATGACACGACGGCGAAAAAAATCAATCGCGGACATGACTACGAGACATTTTTGAGCGGTCTTGCAAAACTACGACGCCACAACATCCGTGTCTGTGTTCATATCATCAACGGTTTACCCGGTGAGACACTCGAGATGATGCTCGACACAGCCCGAGAAGTTGCTAAAATGGACATACAAGGAATCAAGATCCATTTACTTCACGTCTTGAAACATACACCGCTCGCCCGTCAATACGAAAAAGGCCTACTCGACTTGATGGAGGAAGATGACTATGTCTCTCTCGTCTGTGATCAGCTCGAATGTATACCTCCCGAGGTCATCGTTCATCGTTTGACCGGGGACGGCCCACCTGACCTATTGATTGGTCCGTTATGGAGTCGTCACAAGATGCAGGTGTTAAACAAGATCCGTGCAGAATTGGAACGACGAGATTCTTTCCAAGGAAAAAAGAAGGATGAGATGTATGGGATTAATGAGAGTACTACCGTTTGCAAAACAATTATTACATGACCACCTCGAAGAAGGACATGTCGCCATCGACATGACCGCCGGAAACGGACACGACACGCTGTTTTTAGCGAATGCAGTTGGTGAAGCGGGTCATGTGTATGCCTTTGATATCCAGTCAGAAGCGGTCACGTCCACACGCGCACGTATACAGGAAGCTGGTCTCGATGGACGGGTGACCGTCATTCATGATAGTCACGACACGGTTCAAGCGGTCGTCGCGAATGAGACACGTCCTATCACCGCTGCTGTCTTTAATTTAGGTTATTTACCAGGAAGCGATAAATCCATTACGACACATGGGAATACGACGATTGCCGCATTATCTCAATTATTAGAGGTCATGACCGTCGGTGGCATCATCGTCATCGTCATTTATCATGGGCATGAGAGCGGAAAAGTCGAACGGGATGAAGTGCTTCATTATGTGGAGTCGCTCGATCAAAAACAGGCCGGCGTCCTCCGCTACGGTTTCATCAACCAAATCAATCATCCCCCATTCATCGTGGCGATTGAAAAACGCGCATAAGAAAAGGCGGCTCATTCGAGTCGCCTTCTGTCATTCTTGAATCAATTCATAAAACGTCATCAATGTCTCCGCAAACTTGGTGTTCAAACGTTCATATCCAAAATGCGGGAATCCTTCCAACCGACGGATGTACACTTGATCCCCACCAATCTTCCGGCAGACGTTTAACGTCAACTTCACGTCTGCAAATTGATCGTCCGGTGCATAGAAACAAGCAAGCGGAAGTCGTGGTAAGTGCTTCTTCTCTTCTTGATGTTCCACGATTTCTTCTTCAATCTCACGATATTGCGCATACGTGATCTCACCGAAGCGTGACGATTCCTCGCCTCCACCAGTGAATGTCATCATCCCGAGCGGTAGGTCTGGGCGGAAACGGTCGACAGCACTCGCGACGACTTGTTTCAATCCGCCGATTTGACGAGTGGCATGCCAATCAAATAAAGGAGAGATATACGTCAAACTCCCAAGCGGCACATCATACTCTTGCAAGAGTCGGTTCGTGAAAAGTGCCCCTAGACTGAATGCCACGACGTGGATTGGTAGTTTGTATTGCCCTGCCTCACGCAACGCTCGCTTGATGAGCTGTTTATGGTCATCTGCCGTCAATCCGACCGATTGGTCACGGACGACAATTACTTCGTACTCGTCTTGGAGTCGGCGAATAAAGTTCTCACTAATCCGAGACGTGAACTGTAGCGGGTACACGATGACGATGACCCCTTTTCGTACTTCTTCATATGTCATGCTGCCGTCACCTCATTTATGGACTATGTGTATTGTATCAAAAAAACATCAGCCGCAACTGATGTTTGAAGAAAATCCGTCTGGAGGCTTAGCTCGGATGATATCGTAAATGAATGAGTTCCATCGGCTGGTCGTATACCTCTTCTTGGACCCGATTCACTTCTTTAAACGATTGATGCAAAAGAAACGCAATCGCTTGGTCATTTGAATTTTCAACGTACACTTCCATCGGTTGTTCTTTTTTCGATTGGAGATAGTTTAAAAAAGCTGCTCCATATCCGTTTCGGTGATAATCAGGGTGAAGATAAAGACGAAGCATCTCCCACATGTCACCGCGATCGATGGCATGACAAAAACCGATGACATTTTCTTCGAACTCGCCGACGATAAAGTATTGCTCTCGTGCTTCTTCACTCGAACTGATCGCTCGAACAATCTCTTCTTGTCGATAGGCGCGCTCCATCGCTTTCAAACGATTCAAATCATCCTCTGAAATCGTCGCAAGTGCAATCGTTCGAATTAATGTTGCATCTTTTGGAACTGCTTCCCTCATGTTCATGACAGCTTCCCCCTTTTGGCCAATCTATTTGTATCATTCCCTATCGTCACTTTTTTATCCTGCCATTCGTTTCTTTTTCGTGACGATTCATAAGAAAACGTTATGTCCGCAATCGACTAGGGTATAAGACTAGCAATGCCAATCACATGAAGGAGTGGAACAACATGGAACCAAAATTAGAGCATGACCCGAAAATCGAACAAACAGAGAATCCGAACCGTCAATTTGATCAATTGGATGCAGGGGGTCCAAAAATCAGCGTTGTGACCGGGATGCTACTCGGTGCCCTCGTCGGTGGTCTCCTCGCCTTACTTAGCTCCTCGAATCGGGAGCAGACGAAACAATCGCTTACGAATGCAAAATCTTCGGTCGGTGGCATCGTGAATGAAGTCAAACAAGACCCAGCCGGGAAAGCATCTCAAGTGATTGAACAGGTGAAGACCGCTTCCGGCAAGATTCAGGAAGTCTCAACAGACGTTCAAAACGTATATGAAAAAGTTGTCGGAGAAGTCGATACAGTCAAAGAAGACGTCAATAAAATCGTCGAGACGGCCCAAGAAGCCAAATCTGATTTACAAGACATCGGTGAAAAAGTCGTCGAAGCGAAGGATACCGCGCTTGGACAAGAAACCACTTCAACTGATTCGTCATCGAATGATCATAAACAGACACCACCAACGACTTGAACCTAAAAAAACGACCTTTCCGTGGAAAGGTCGTTTTTGTTGATTACGCGAAACGCTTCGCGCCTTCTTCAAGAACTGCTGCTTTATCTGTTTGCTCCCATGGGAGTTCGATATCTGTACGACCGAAGTGACCGTAAGCTGCTGTTTGCTTGTAGATTGGACGGCGAAGGTCAAGCATCTTGATGATGCCTGCTGGACGGAGGTCGAAGTTCTCACGAACGAGTTCAACGAGCTCTGTTTCGCTCAATTTACCAGTGCCGAACGTGTCGACAGCGATTGATACTGGATGTGCTACCCCAATCGCGTAAGCGAGTTGAACTTCTGCTTTATCCGCAAGTCCTGCTGCAACGATGTTTTTCGCTACATAACGAGCTGCGTATGCTGCTGAACGGTCAACTTTTGTAGGATCTTTACCAGAGAATGCGCCACCGCCGTGACGAGCGTATCCACCGTACGTATCGACGATGATTTTACGTCCTGTAAGACCTGCATCTCCTTGTGGTCCACCGATTACGAAGCGACCAGTCGGGTTGATGAAGTATTTTGTTTCAGCATCGATGAGTTCAGCTGGGATGACTGCTTCGATGACATACTTTTTCAAGTCTTCTTGAATTTGCTCGAGTGTGATCTCTTCTGCATGTTGTGTCGAGATGACGATTGTATCGATGCGAACAGGGTTGTTGTCCTCATCGTACTCAACCGTTACTTGCGTCTTTCCATCCGGACGAAGGTAAGCAAGCGTACCGTTCTTACGAACTTCTGCAAGACGACGTGACAATTTGTGCGCCAATGAGATTGGAAGCGGCATGAGTTCTGGAGTCTCGTTTGTCGCATATCCGAACATGAGACCTTGGTCACCTGCACCGATTGCATCAAGTTCCTCTTCAGTCATCTGACCTTCACGTGCTTCAAGAGCTTGGTCGACACCTTGCGCGATGTCTACTGATTGCTCGTCAATCGACGTCAAGACGGCACATGTTTCCGCATCGAAACCATATTTCGCGCGTGTGTATCCGATTTCACGGACTGTTTCACGGACAACTTTCGGGATATCCACGTAAGTTGACGTTGTGATTTCACCAGCTACGAGTACAAGACCTGTTGTGACAGACGTTTCTGCCGCAACACGGGCATTCGGGTCTTCCGCTAAAATGGCATCCAAAATCGAGTCAGAGATCTGATCACAAATTTTATCTGGATGTCCTTCAGTAACCGACTCTGAAGTAAAAAGTCGACGGTTCAATTTTGACATTCAAAAAACCTCCTATAATAAGGGTGATATGTGGACGGTACTCGTTCCCCTTACGCGTTGCTTTGGGACGGTAATGAAAAAAACCTCCCCCGATGACATACATGGGGAAAGGTTGAATCGTTCTTCCTTACCCTCTTATCGTTCGAAGCTAATGGCTTCGCTTCAGGATAGCACCTTTTCCGCACAAGACTTCATGTCGGACGGTTGCTGGGCTTCGTAGGGCCTTGTTCCCTCCACCGCTCAGAATAAGAGTATCCGTTACGAAAACCATCATATAAATGACACTCGATTATGTCAAGGGAATCGGACGAATTCGTAAAAGTTTTCACCGACTTGCAAAACATTTCTGTTTGTGAATCGACAAACATTTTTTTAATTCGTTTCTGTTTTTTAACACCTTGTGATAAGAGAATGTGATAAACTGTCTTTGTAAGAAAGCGCTTACTTAAAGAGAAGAAACGCTTGTGTTTAATTAGTGTGTCACATATAATTAAAAATGTCATACTGATTAATCGTAATCGCGGAAGTATGCGGATTTCATCCACATCTATTTAGGGGAAAGGTGGGATTCAGGATGGCGACAACGCTCCTGAAAATCGAAGAATTAATTAATGGTGCCGACATGAAACGGAACTTGACGGTTCCAGAACTGGTGGAAGAAGCCATCCAAAATGGGGAAGGTGTACTGACAAAAGACGGGGCTTTATCTGTCAGCACCGGTGCTTTTACCGGACGGTCACCGAAAGACAAATTCGTCGTCCAAGATGAAGTCAGCAACAACCTTGTCGATTGGGGAAAAGTGAACCAACCGATCGCGGAAGAGAAGTTTTCAGCACTTCTCGACAAAGTACTGAACCATTTAGAAAAGAAAGACAAACTTTATTACCTCGAAGCGTCTGCTGGTGCCGATGAGCACTACACGTTACCGGTCCGTGCCATTACGGAATATGCATGGCATAGTCTGTTCGCAAAACAGCTGTTTTTACGCGAATGGCCAACGAAAGGTGCGTTCGACCCGTTCACTGTGATCTATGCACCGAGTTATAAAGCAGATCCTGCAGTAGATGGTACGAATTCAGAGACGTTCATTCTCGTTTCATTCGCCAAGCGCACGATTCTGATCGGGGGAACAGAATACGGTGGCGAAATTAAAAAATCAATTTTCTCCGTCATGAACTTCTTGTTACCTGAGCAAAACGTCTTATCGATGCATTGTTCGGCAAACGTCAACGATGCAAACGAAACGGCACTTTTCTTCGGGTTGTCGGGAACTGGGAAGACGACACTTTCAGCTGATCCACAGCGCCACTTAATCGGAGACGATGAGCACGGATGGTCACCGGATGGGGTCTTCAACATCGAAGGCGGTTGCTACGCGAAGACGATCAACTTGTCGCGTGAGAACGAACCTCAAATCTATGATGCGATCCGCTTCGGTTCATTGATTGAAAACGTCGTATTGAATGAAGATCGTACACCGGACTACAAGAACATTTCCTTGACTGAAAATACGCGTGCGGCATATCCAATTGAATTTATCGACAACGCGATGCTCCCATCACGTGCCGGTCATCCGAACACGATTGTCTTTTTGACGGCCGATGCGTATGGTGTCTTGCCACCAATCAGCAAGTTGACGAAAGAACAGGCGATGTACCACTTCTTGTCTGGTTATACGTCTAAGCTTGCTGGTACGGAGCGTGGAGTCACAGAACCACAAGCGACGTTCTCAACTTGCTTCGGTTCACCGTTCCTTCCGCTCGCTCCAGAACGTTATGCGGATATGCTCGGTAAATTGATTGAAGAACACGATGTGGATGTCTACCTCGTCAACACGGGCTGGACAGGTGGAGCATACGGCGAAGGTTCACGTATGAAACTCGCCTATACGCGTGCGATGGTCAATGCCGCCGTCAACGGTCAGCTTCGTGATGTAGAGACGATGAAGCACGACATCTTCAATGTCGAGATTCCTGTAGCCATAGATGGTGTACCGAGTGACGTGCTCAATCCACGAGATACGTGGAGCGACCCATCTCGCTACGACGTAGAGGCAAAAGCACTCGCCATGAAATTTAAAGAAAATTTCAATCGCTTCACGAAAGCAAGTGAGTCCGTCATCGCAGCCGGACCACTCGTCATCTAACACCAAAAGCACTGACTCGATTTTTTTATCGAGTCAGTGCTTTTTCCTGTCGCAACATCCAATCCATCGCTTGTTCGGTCGTCTCCCATTTATCCCAAAACGGGAGCTGGTGACCGAACGGGAGCACCCAAAACTCTGCCTGTTCTCCTAATTTCTCAGCGACGGCCGTCGCATGACGTAAGCGAACTTGTTCATCGTCCGTACCGTGGATGAGCAGTGTCGGGGCGACCCATTCCTTGTAAAGCGGAGAACGGTCGACATACGCAGATTCTGCGGATTCGGGGTCCCCACCCGTCATCCGACGCAACATCTTCCGCATCGAACGCTGTTCTTCATACGTCCACTCGAGGTTTGTCACGCCAGCCCATGAAGTAACCGTCGTGACCGGTCGTTCAGAAGCGAGCGAGAGGGCCATCATGCCCCCTCTTGAAAAGCCGAGGACGTGGATTGGTCGCCCGCTCATGTGGACACGGTCGAATAGCGAGAGCACGTCTTCTAAGTCTTCTCCTCCAAAATCTTCTTTTCCCGTCCCTCCGTGATTGCCACGATAGACCGGGGCGACGACATGAAAGCCACGCGATGCAAACTGCATGAGACGAGGTAAACGGACATCCCCGATTCGCGCCGTTCCTCCTCGTAAGTACATCAACACTTGGCCGTTTGAACGTTTCGGCTCAATCGAATACGCTACGACCTCTTCCCCATCTGTCGTCGTGTACCATCCTCGCGTTACCCGGTAACCCGCATAAGGTGGTAACACATCGATTCGGTCAAACCAGTTTTTGATCATAGAGAACCCTCATCGTTTCTGGTAGGACACGGTCTTTCATCATGAAGCTGTAGCGTGGATTGCGCAATAAGTTATCCGGCAAGGCATCGATCAGGACAGCCCCATCTGTCTCGTCAATGGCGGGATGATCCTCGAATCGCTCAATCTCCGCATAATAAATGTTTTTGATGACCGTATCACCTCTACCTAACACACGGTACTGTCCCAAATATCGTAACGTTTTGACGACTCCACCGGTCTCTTCATACACTTCCCGGATGGCGGCATCGTCCTCGTGTTCTCCTGGCTCGACTTTCCCTCCTGGAAACTCGAGTCCGCGCTGTTTATGCTTCGTCAATACCCACTTGTCTTCATATCGGGCGACGACCCAGACGTGGAGCGGCGTGTCTGAGAACGGATAATGGGTGAAGCTTAACTCGACTTGATTATGATAGTAATCCTTGAATGTCTTCATAGTCCATCCCTTTCTTTCCCCTGTCTACTCTCACTTTACCTTGTCTTCACCCAGTTTCAAACAAAAAAATCGGTCCGACGCGCGGACCGATTCGTTTTCTTATTGATTCAAACGTTTTTCGAGCTCTGCTTTTTGTTCTTCATACCCTGGTTTTCCGAGTAACGCGAACATGTTCGCTTTGTATGCTTCGACGCCTGGCTGGTTAAACGGGTTCACCCCGAGGATGTATCCGCTCATCGCACATGCTTTTTCGAAGAAGTAGAACAAGTAACCGAGGTGATACGGTGTCATCTCTGGCAATTCGACGACCAAGTTCGGTACATCGCCGTCAGTGTGTGCGAGGAGTGTTCCTTCTGTCGCCTTGTCGTTCACGAACTGAATCGTTTCGCCTGCGAGGAAGTTCAAACCGTCCAAATCTTGAGCGTCTTCTGGGACGTTCATCGAGTGACGGACTTCTTTCACACGAATGACCGTCTCGAACAAGTCACGACGACCTTCTTGGATGTATTGCCCCATCGAGTGGAGATCCGTCGAGAAGTCGACAGCCGCCGGGAAGATCCCTTTGTTGTCTTTTCCTTCTGATTCACCGTAAAGCTGTTTCCACCATTCTGACACATAGTGAAGAGCTGGCTCATAGTTGACGAGCATCTCAATCGATTTGCCTTTCGCGTAAAGGGCGTTACGTACGACCGCATACTGATACGCTTCGTTTTCAGCCAATTCTGGTGAGCTGTAGGCGTTTTGTGCGTCGCGTGCCCCTTCCATCAACGCATCGATATCAATTCCTGCAGCGGCAATCGGAAGAAGTCCGACTGGCGTGAGGACTGAGAAACGTCCACCGACATCATCTGGAATCACGAACGTCTCGTATCCTTCTGCGTCCGCAAGTGTCTTGAGTGCACCACGGGCACGGTCTGTCGTTGCATAGATCCGCTCACGCGCTCCCTCTTGACCATACTTATCTTCCATGAACTGCTTGAGGACACGGAATGCAATCGCAGGTTCTGTCGTCGTTCCTGATTTTGAGATGACGTTGATTGAGACGTCTTTGCCTTCAAGTACTTGAAGCAACTCTCTCATATACGTTGAAGAGATATTGTGGCCCGCATAGAATACTTGTGGTGCCTTGCGCTCTTCTTTTGACAATACGTTGAAGAACGAATGTTGAAGCATTTCGATCGCTGCACGGGCACCGAGGTAAGATCCTCCGATTCCGACGACGACGAGAACGTCTGAATTCTCGCGAATTCGTTCCGCCGCAGCTTTGATTCGTGCGAACTCGTCTTGATCGTATTCGGTCGGAAGATCGACCCACCCAAGAAAATCACTTCCGGCACCGCTCCGCTCGTGAATCACCGAGTGAAGGGTTTTTACCGTTTCTTGCATTTGGTCGATTTCGTGCTTCCCTACGAATGAGAGCGCGTTTGAATAATCGAAACGTACAGTTGACATGTCATTTCCTCCTTTAAATCGCTCGTAAAAGAGCCATACATGACCCATCATAAACGGAAACGCTAGATTCGTTCAATCATTATTGCAAAATAGGCAATAAATTGCCTTATTTGCTGAGTTCAAGGATGTGCGCGACATCTTCACGTTCGAGTGTACGGAAACGACCGAATGCGCCACGTTTCATCGCAGAATCGAGAATCGCATCGAATGTCGACTCATCGATATCGTAGTCACGGAGTGAGTTTGGTGCACCGAGTTGGTCGAAGAATGCACGAATCGCCTCGATTGTACGTTTTCCAGTCTCCAAGTCGTTTTCACCTGGTTCCACATCGAATACTTCCGTACCGAGTCGGGCGAAACGGGCAGCATTGTCTTCATCCAATACATGCTCCATCCAACGTGGGAAGAGGATCGCGAGACCACCAGCGTGCGGGATATCGTGGACAGCCGATACTGCGTGCTCGATGTTGTGCGATGCCCAGTCCCCAGCAGCACCCATTTGAAGGACGCCGTTCAACGCCATCGTACCTGAGAACAAGATGATGGCACGTAAATCGACGTTTTCCAAATCGTTCACGAGTTTCGGTGCCGATTCAACGACTGCTTTCAAGACACCTTCTGTCATGCGTTCCTGTACCGGCGCATGGTTCGGGTGGAAGTATTGTTCGAAACAGTGGCTCATCATGTCGACAATACCGTAAATCGTCTGGTCTTTTGGAACCGAGACTGTATAACGTGGGTCAAGGATTGAGAATGTTGGGAAGACGAGTGGGTGACCCCAACCGAACTTCTCTTGTGTTTCCCAGTTTGTGATAACCGATCCTGAGTTCATTTCTGATCCTGTTGCCGCGAGTGTGAGGACCGTCCCAAATGGTACCGCCTCTGTCGGGATATGTTCACGGAGCACGATGTCCCATGCATCCCCTTCATAAGGAATCGCTGCTGAAATCAGTTTCGTACAGTCGATGACGGAACCTCCGCCGACTGCGAGCAACGCATCGATATTTTCTTCACGTGCAAATTTGACCGCACGACGTACTGTCTCAATACGCGGGTTCGGTTCGACGCCAGAGAAGTCTACATATGAGATGCCTGCCTTTTCAAGCTCAGCCACGACTTCATCGTACGTTCCGTTCTTTTTGATGCTTCCGCCACCATAGACGAGCATCACTTTCTTCGCGTCGAGCGCGTCAAGTTCTTTCGATAATGTTTCGACCTGATGTGTACCGAAGATCAGTTTCGTCGGATTTTTGTATTCAAAGTTGTGCATGATTCATCCTCCTCGTAGAAATATGTAACACGTACACTATATACCCTGTTTTCAAAGAATGAAAAGTATCGTGCTTATGCGTAAATGCGATCGATGATGCGATGGAGTATGACCGCTTCCTCTGCTTGCCGATAGTTCGGTTCCTTTCGGCACGCTTCGAGAAACAGCTGAATTTGACGTTCATACGGATCATATTCAGTCAAATAGGCAGGTCGTTCGTCAAACAGTGCCCCATGTTTTTCAGTATGGAGCGTGAGCGGGAATAGACTTGCCCCGGCGCTCGTTCCACGGCACTCGACACGCATCGTATCTTCTGCTTCGACATTGGCCATGTAACTGACGTCGAGCAACAAAGAAGCACCAGTATCGAAGGTGATCATCGCTCTCGCCGTGTCTTCGACAGACAGCGATTCATGGTCCCATTTGCCCATCAAGCCTACACCCGGACGGTTCCCTAAATATTGTCCGACGTGACCGACAACCTCTTTCGGTTCCGGATAATCCATCAAGTGAAGCGCGAGATCTAACATATGGACGCCGATATCGAGTAGTGCCCCTCCACCCTGAAGCTCTTTGTTCGTAAACACGCCCCATCCAGGAATGCCGCGTCGGCGAAGGGCAAGTGCCGTTGCCGCATAGATGTCCCCCATCTCTCCTGCGTCAATCATCCGTTTTAGGAGAACCGTGTCGGCACGATGCCGATAATGAAATCCATAATGGAGCGTCTTTCCCGCTCGTTTCGCTGCTTCTAACATCTCCACCGCTTCATTTTCCGATATGCCAGGAGGCTTCTCACAAAGCACATGGCATCCCGCTTCTAGTGCAAGAAGCACTTGCTCTTTATGTAAGGCGTTCGGCGTACAGATGCTGACCGCATCGAGCTGTTCGTGCGTGAGCATCTCTTCGACCGTTTCATAGACGTTTGGGATGTTAAACTGACGTGCGACACGTTCACCGTTCGCCCGTGTGCGGTTCATGACCGCTACCACATCCACCCCTGCTTTTACATAATTCGGAATGTGAGCACTCGTCGCAATCCCGCCCGTTCCAATGATGCCAATCTTCATCTAATCTCCCCCTATTCGAATTACAGTTTCGTCATAAGCCCCATCGATTCCTGTAAAACACAAAAAAGGTGACCCGTTTAGAACGGGTCACCTTGGAACACTTACTTCTTGAAGTTTGTGTTTTTGATCCAGTCTTCAAGTTTGTCTTTGAGGACTGTGAATCCTGGAGCTTCTTCTTGCTTGAAGTTTGAAGATGCTTCGTTGCGGCGTGGCGCACGACGAGCTGGCTTCGCAGACTTCTCGCGTTTTGGAGCTTCTTGAGTCGCTTTCATTGAAAGCTTGATCTTTTTAGAAGCTTCGTCCACTTCAAGGATTTTCACTTCAACTTCTTGACCAACTTGAACGTAATCGTTTACGTCTTTTACGTAGTCGTGTGAGATTTCTGAAATGTGTACAAGACCTTGAGTCTCGTCATCGAGTGCTACGAAAGCACCGAAAGGTTGAATTCCTGTTACTTTACCTGTTAATACTTGATCTTTTTCGTATTTTGCCATTACAAACAACTCCTATGCTAAATTCATCAACTTACTATAACATACTTTTTTCGATAAAGTGTACAAATTAGTAAAAAAGATTATTTTTGACGTGTTGATATGTTTTAAAGTCGAAGCGCGGGGTAAATACAAATCAAGCAAGACTTCAAGTATTCCCCCCTGATTCCGCTAGGCGACTCGCCTAGCCCTTTTTTTGTTCAAAAGGTCGTGAACGGCTTTTGATGGCGAATCGGATAGACCGTTTCTCCAGCCATTTCGTTCAACATCACCGCATTTCGATAGACGGCCATCCCTAGATTCGTCGCAGCGGGTCCGTGGGAATGCTCCAAATTCGTGTGCGTGAATAGTTTCCCTTTTATTGATTCGCTCATGACCACTTCGTACGTATCATGAACAGCCCACTCACTCTCTGCTTCCCAGACAATCGGGAGCTTCTCGACCCACGCCGGAATGACTGGACGATATCCGGTTGCCACGACAACAAGGTCATACTCCTTTTCGACCGCTTCGTTTGTATATCGTTGCGTCCCTTTCAAGCGATGTTTCAACCAGTCATAGGAAATGGATTCCACCTCGACTTGCGTCAGCATCTCTGCTCGCTTCGGCTTACCTTCTGCAGTCCGGTGATAGAGCGCCTCATAAATCGCCGTCATCGTCTCAGGGTTGACGCCATGGCGGAAACGTTCAAATGATTGAAGCAATTTTTGACGTGCTTCGTAAGACAAACCATGAAAATATTCGACATAGTCCACACTAAAAATCTCTTCCCCGAGCTTTCCTGCTTCAAGCGACTCGAAATGATCAGAACGTGTGATCCAGTCGACACGTTGTTCATCCGTCGCTTCACGGAATAAATCGAGAAACACTTCTGCCGCACTCTGTCCACTGCCGACGACCGCGACGCGATAACGATCTCGAAGGACGTCCCGATAGGTCAAATACTCGCTCGTATGGATCACTTGTTCAAAACCTTCTGGTACAAACGGTTCTGCCCCAGTTCCAAGAACAACATGTGTAGCTTGAACTTGAGTCGTTTCACCGTTTGATTCGACCGTCACGAGAAAACCATTTTCCTCGACCAACACATCTGTCACCTCGTGATTGAAGTAGATGGTCGACAGCTGTTCTGCGACCCAACGCAAATATCGATTGTATTCCGTCCGAGGAATCTTATCTTGTTCTTGCGTGATGAACGTCTGGAGACGCCCCATCTCACTCAAGTAGTTCAAGAAACTCGATGGATTGGTCGGATCCGCGAGCGTGACGAGATCTTGTAAGTAATGTGTTTGCATCGTCATCCCTTCAATGAGCATCCCTTCATGCCACATCATTTCCTTCCGCTTTTCAAAGCAAATCCCGCGTAATGATGTTTTTTCAGCGAGAGCCATTAATCCAAGATTATACGGCCCACATCCGATTGCAACAAAGTCAACTTGTTTCATTTTCTTCACCTCGCCCGTCTTTTCCCTTTCATTATATCGCTAAAACGGCAAAAGACCCTCACGAATGAGAGTCCTTGACTACTGTGACTTCGAATTGCTGCATGAATCGATGGATGCGTCGAATCGCTTCTTGTAACTGTTCGAGCGACGTCGCATAGCTCGCTCGCACGAACCCTTCCCCACTCTCACCGAAGGCGTTCCCTGGGACGACGGCGACCCGTTCTTCAAGCAAGAGACGTTCCGCAAATTCTTCACTCGTCAACCCCGTGTGTCGAATCGACGGGAAGGCATAGAAAGCTCCACCCGGCACGTGTGTCTGGAGACCTGCCTCATTCAGCGCCTGAATGAAATAGTTCCGACGTTGACGATAGCTCTTCACCATGTTCGGTACGTGTTGATGACGTGAACGAAGTGCCTCGAGTCCGCCGAATTGAACGAGCGTCGGTGCACACATCATGCCATATTGATGCACCTTCAACATTTCCCGCGTCACGACTTCAGGGGCACAAGTGAAACCGAGGCGCCATCCCGTCATCGCGAACGCTTTTGAGAAACCATTGATGACGATTGTCCGGTCTCGCATATCGTGAAGTGTCGCGAAACTCGTGAACGGCTCGTCATAGCAAAGTTCTGCATAAATCTCGTCACTGACAACCCAAAGGTCATACTTGGTCGCAAGTTCTGCGATTTGCGCGAGCTCGTCGGCGTTCATCGTCGCTCCCGTCGGGTTGGACGGGAAGCAGAGGAGAATCGCCTTCGTCCGCTCGGTGATGACGCGCTCGACATCATCGCGGTCAAGGCGAAAACCCTTTTCAGGACGACAGGCGACAGGCACAACTTTCCCACCCGCCATCTCGATGAGCGGTCCGTAAGATACGAAGGCAGGTTCGACGACGATGACTTCATCTCCTGGGTTCAGGAGGGCACGGAATGCGATATCGAGCGCCTGTGAGGCACCTGTCGTCACAATCAATTCCGATGACGGATCGTATTTGACTGAAAATCGTTCTTTCATATAAGTAGCAATCTCTTCTCGTAATTCGATGAGTCCTGCATTGGCACTATACGCCGTATATCCTTGTTCGAGTGCAACATAACTCGCTTCTCGTACGTTCCAAGGCGTGATGAAATCCGGTTCTCCCACCCCGAGAGAAACCACATTTTCCATCGTCTGCGCCAAATCAAAGAAGCGGCGGATGCCCGATGGTTTCATCGAGACAACTTGATTGGATAATGACTTCATGGCGTGATGTTCAACCGCTTGTCTTCAGTTTGTGGGGTGAACAAAATCCCGTCGTGCTTGTACGTCTTCAATTTGAAGTGTGTCGTCGTCGACAAGACCGAGTCAAGCGGTGACAACTTATCAGAGACAAACGAAGCCACATCTTGGAGCGAGCTCGCTTGAATGACGACTTGGAGATCGTAGGCACCTGACATCAAATAAAGGGCCGTCACTTCCGGGAAGCGATAAATACGCTCTGCCACATCATCAAATCCACGTCCTCGTTTCGGCGCAACTTTGACATCGATAAACGCCGTGACATCATGCCGGTTGATTTTTTGCCAATTGACCATCGCTCGGAAACCAAGCAAAATCCCATCTTGTTTGAACTTCTCGAGCATCGACTCAATCGTCTCTTCATCGAGCGCCAACAAATCAGCTAACATCTTCGTCTCCAAATAGCCCTTTTCTTCTAACAACTCTAATAGTTCAAGTTCTTTTGATGAATACATACTTATTCTCCTTCCGTCCGACCAGGTAGCACGCCTGTGAACGTTCTCTCTGTCTGTCTCACGTATGGACGTCGTTCCTCTTGGACCATATGGAAATTCTTCATCCCCATGTTTGTCAGCCCATGTTTCTGACAAAAGCGGTCAAAATAACGACGTCTCGTTTCGTCTTGTTTTGCCGATAAGTTGTCCGTCCCGTTGAATGCGTAGAGAACCGTCGCTCGAGCGGGATGGGACACGGTGAACGTCTTCATGACCCTCAAGAAGAAATCCCAGTCCCAATAATTATAGACATCTTCATCGAAGAGACCGATTGTGTCATGGATTGATTTGCGATACATCGTACCGGACGGGATGAACGTCGAGTCCTTTCGCATCCGCTCACGGTCGAAGTCATATGCGAACGGTTCCCAGTTCGTCACTACTCGACGACCGCCTTCCCATGTAAAACGGAATAGCTCGGCATCCGTATAGACGAAGTCCGCTTCTTGAAGATCGTGCAAACCGTCCTCGAGGTGAGTCGGCATAAGCAAATCATCATCGTCTAACAGTAAGATGACGTCACCTTTTGCTTCGAGTACGCCACGATTCCGCGCACGGACGTGATGGTTCTCCCCGACTTCAATGACACGCACATCCAATTGATTCAAAAAAGGCGCCAAAATATGCTGTTTTGGCGGCCCTTCATTATTCATGACCAAGACTTCGAACTGCTGAAACGTTTGGACCGTTAAGCTTTCAAGCAGCTCCGTCAATTCCGTTTCGCGCTTATACGCTGGAATGACGATTGAGACAGTCGGGTTCATCCGCGATATGCCGTCTCAACGTGTGGAAGGATTGCTTCCCAACTCACGCCATTCTCTTTTGAAACGGTTACGAAGTCGCCGTATGCGAATACACTCTCGACACCTTCAATCTCGACAAGTTTCGCAAGGAGCGGCTGATCTGTCGCTTCTCCTGCTTTCACACTTTGGCTTTTTGCGCCGAATACGTTTTCTGGAAGTGTGACTTTCATAGCATTCGGGTTTGGTGTTGGATCAATTCGTAACATTAATTCTTCCTCCTTATAGTTGGCAAGATGACGACGCGAATAGTTGCTGCGCCATCTTTATGATTTCTTCTTCAGGGGGACACTCATCGAACGCTTCAAGAAGCGTACGGCGAATCACATCGGTCAATTGTTCTGAAGATTCGACATAGGTTAATGCCACCATCACCTCATCGAACTCTGGTCCGTATGAACCTGTTCCATAACCGAGCGGGTCCCATGTTAATAATAAGTCTTCTGTACGCACTTGTTAAACCCTTCTTTTCGTTGAAATCCATGTCCTACCTCATCAATCTACCTTACTTTTTGTTCGGATACCAGCCTTGACAAATTGATTCGCCCATCACGATTTATTGGAACACTATATCTAGTATCGATTGATTCAGGCAGGTATTTTGATAAGCGGCGTCAAATACAATACATTCGTGCCTACATAGAGGTTTAAACAATCCTTCTTAGAAGATGAAATCGAATTCATTTTTTGTGAGAAACTGTGCAATTAGAATTCATAAAAATTTTTCATCTCATTTCTCTGTCTCAAATTGGGTCATGAAGCCCTTTTCGAACAAAAGCAAAAGAGCGACTCACACATTCGCGAATGTCAAGGATTGAAAAACTAAATATAGGTGTTTTATGATTAAAAAGATTAAAATGTGTCAATATATAGTTAACAGCTATTTTGGTCGTTGACACATTATTGTGACAGGTTAGGAAGTTCTTATTATACTTTCATAACGTCTACATCTATTAAAGGAGTGATCGATTTTGACATCCCCTATCCACCACGAGACGATGCTACCAGCGGCACCAACGCTTGCTGATGTTTCTTCTCTTATTCAATCTATCCAAACACGGTATCCTCATTTAAGTGTACAGCGTTACGAGGAACGCGCGATTCGGGCGCTCGAGACGAAGACGCTGACACAAGATGTAGTATATGACTTATTGACGATGCATGCGCTCGATATGTTGAAAGCCGAAGAGCCGGACTGGACGTTCGTGGCGACTGAGATGTATCTGAACCGTCTGTATCTCGAGGCGGCACGCAATCGTGGCTATGATGCGTCGATGCGCTACGGCAACTTTCATCACTTGATCGAGACGTTGACATCAAAACGCATCTTCACTTCAGCACTAATTGATACGTATTCAAAAGAAGATATGGACCACCTCGAGACATTGATTGACCCGTCTCGCGACCGTCTCTTCACCTACATCGGACTTCGCACGTTATCGGACCGTTACCTCGGCCGCGATCATGTGAAGAATTTATACGAGCTTCCACAAGAGCGCTTCATGGTCATCGCGATGACCCTCATGCAAAAAGAGGATGAGAAAACACGCCTCAAACTCGTCGAAGAAGCGTACTGGGCGCTCTCAAACCTCTATATGACCGTCGCGACACCGACGTTATCGAACGCTGGTAAATCATACGGTCAGCTCAGCTCTTGCTTCATTGATACAGTCGACGACTCGCTTCGCGGCATCTACGACTCTAACACCGATGTGGCGACACTTTCGAAAGGTGGTGGCGGAATCGGTGTCTACCTCGGCAAAATTCGCTCACGCGGAAGTGACATCAAAGGATTCAAAGGCGTCTCGAGCGGCGCCCTTCCTTGGATGAAACAATTGAACAATACGGCCGTTTCTGTCGACCAACTCGGCATGCGCCAAGGTTCAATCGCCGTATATCTAGACATCTGGCATAAAGATATCTTCGAATTCTTAGATGCGAAGTTGAACAACGGGGACGAGCGTCTTCGGACACATGATTTGTTCACGGGAGTCTGTTTACCGGACCTCTTCATGCGTACGGTCGAAGCGCGCGGTGAATGGCACTTATTCGACCCGCATGAAATTCGCACGGTGATGGGATATAGCCTTGAGGACTACTTCGACGAAACGGAGAACGGCGGCAGCTTCACAGAGAAATACATGGAGTGCGTCAATACGCCTGAGCTATCACGCGTGACCGTACCTGCCATCGACCTCGTGAAGCGTTACATGCGCTCACAGCTTGAGACAGGTACGCCGTACATGTTCTTCCGTGACGCCGTGAACCGGGCAAACCCAAACAAACACGCCGGTATGATCTATAGCTCGAACCTCTGTTCAGAGATCGCACAAAACATGTCGGCAACGACGATTGAAGAAGAGTACACACAAGACGGAAAAATCGTCATCACGAAAACACCAGGTGATTTCGTCGTCTGTAACTTGAGCTCAATCGCACTCGCCCGTGCGGTGAAAGCGGACGTGCTCGAACGCCTAATCCCGATTCAAATGCGTATGCTCGACAACGTCATCGACTTGAACACCATTGAAGTGCCACAGGCGATGATCACGAACCAGAAGTATCGCGCGGTCGGTCTCGGCACATTCGGATGGCATCATTTGCTCGCCCTCGAGGGAATCCGCTGGGAATCGGTCGACGCCGTTCAATACGCGGAGAAACTTTACGAGAAGATTGCCTACCTCACGATCCAAGCTTCGATGGAGCTCGCGAAGGAGAAAGGCGCGTTCGGCGTCTTCGAAGGATCGGAATGGCATACAGGTGAATACTTCAAGCGCCGGAACTATCGCTCGCACGACGATTTGGATTGGGATGGTCTTGCAGAAGCCGTCCACCAAAACGGTGTCCGTAACGCCTATATGATGGCTGTTGCACCGAACTCGTCGACCGCCATCATTGCGGGTAGTACCGCGTCGATTGACCCGGTCTATAAGAAAGTCTACTCAGAAGAGAAGAAAAACTACAAGATTCCGGTCACGGTGCCAGATTTGACACCTGAGACGAACTGGTTCTACAAATCAGCTTTCGAAGTCGATCAACTATGGAGCATCCGTCAAAACGCATCGCGCCAACGTCACATCGACCAAGCAATCAGCTTCAACTTGTACGTGAAGAACGATGTGAAAGCGACAGAGCTTCTCGCGATGCACTTAGAAGCTTGGTCTCTCGGTATGAAATCGATTTATTACACACGTTCAACGACCGTTGAAGTAGATGAATGTGAGTCTTGTGCCTCATAACTTGTTTGATTCATCATTAGTCCGTTTTTAGTGAAAGGTGGTTAACGACATGAACATTGCAATCATTTGTCATTCGATGAGCGGAAACACAGAAGAAGTGGCAACGCTCATCGAGTCGACCCACCATCATCGTGGTGACCACGTTGTCCGCTACGACGCAGATCGGGTCGGATACCGGGAAGCCCAGTCTCTCGCATCGTGTGACCTCGTCTATTTCGGGTCTTACACATGGGCAGATGGCATCTTGCCGGATGAAATGAAGGACACGTTCCGTCTCGTACTGAAAGAATTGAATGTACCGATTCGTCAGGCAGCCGTATTCGGAACGGGTGACAAAATGTTTGTTCACTTCTGTCGAGCGGTCGATGAGATGGCGTACCACCTTTCAAAATACGGAATCCCACTCGCAGGTGAACTGCTTAAAATCGAGCAGTCCCCTCGCAACCAACCGTTCAACGTCCAGCACTGGGCAGAACGGATGGCTCAGAATGTAGAAGAAGGAGTCATGCATCATGTCGATTCAGAAAATCAAATTATTGTCGCCCAAACATCCTAACCGGGCAACCGCCATCATCGGCGGCGAAACAAGCTCAATCGTGAACTGGAACGATATCGCATATCCTCAGTTTTATACGATTTATAAGCAATTGCTTTCAAACTTTTGGATCCCAGATGAGATCTCGATGTCGAAAGACATGCAACAGTGGCCGCAACTAACTGAACGTGAACAAGATGCCTTCAAGCGAATCATCGGGCTGTTATCAATTCTCGACTCTGTCCAGACACGATATATCCTCGAGTCGTCAATGTTCTCGTCAGACTCATCCGTGCACGCCGTACTTGCCGTCATCGCGCAACAGGAAGTCGTACACAATCAATCGTATAGTTACGTTTTATCAAGCCTTGTCCCACTCGCTGAACAAAATCGCATCTTTGATATTGCGAAAGACGACGAGATGGTCATGAAACGTAACCAATTCATCCTGGACTTATATGAAGAATTCCGCGACACGCCAAACGCAGAGAATTTCGCAAAATCACTTGTAGCCTCGGTCATTTTGGAAGGCATCAACTTCTATTCTGGCTTCGCCTATTTCTATAACTTGGCCCGTCATCAAAAAATGGTCGGGACGTCAACGATGATCAGTTATATTCAGCGTGACGAGATGCAACATTCTTACTTCATCAGCCAGTTGCTCCGTGCCGTATTGACTGAAAATCCAAAGATTGATGCGGACGGACAGTTCAGCCAATTCGTATACGATACGATGGCAGAGGCCGTCGACCTTGAGATCGAGTGGTGTGAATACGTCCTTCGCGACCTCGATGGACTCGACGTCAGTGAGATGCGTGACTACGTCAAATACTTGGCAAACAAACGCTTACGTGTAATCGGTCTGAACGACTTGTACGAAGGATATGACGAAGATGTCATGCCTTGGATCCGTGCATACTCAGACGACTCGCTCAACGCAACAAAATCTGATTTCTTCGAACAAAAATCGCGTTCGTATGCGAAAGTGACAGACGCGAACGGTTTCGACGACTTGTAAAATTCTTCTCAACCGAACCTTTACATGGTTCGGTTTTTTATATGGTTCGGTTTTTTTTGATGCATCAAAAAACCTTAGACACGTTCGTCTAAGGTTTTTCGAATTAATGATAAGTTTGTACGTATTTAGCGATTCCTTCCGCAACACCCTCTGCCATACGCTGGCGAGATGCGTCACTGCGAAGATACGTCAAATCCGTTGGAGAAGAAATGAATCCGAGCTCAACGAGAGCCGATGGCATCGTATTATACGTGATGACGTAATAGTTTGCCGTCTTCACACCTCGGTTTGACATCCCACTCATCTTCCCGACTAGGTTACTTTGAATGTTCGTAGCCAACACGCTACTACGTGCACTGTGAGCCGAACGTGTCGAATAGAATGTTTCCAATCCTTTTGCTGCTGATGAACCTGCTGCGTTGACGTGCATACTGACGAACAAGTCACCACGCAATGACTTCGCTGCAGCGACACGTTGATCAAGCGTCAAGTAAACGTCTGTCGAACGTGTCAGACGAACTGTATACCCGTATTTCGAACGAAGGTAGGCTTCCACACGTTGTGATACATCTAATACAATCGTCTTTTCATAGAGCGAACCGTTCAGTGCCCCTGGGTCTTTCCCGCCATGTCCAGGATCAAGAACGATGACAGCTCCAGAAGATTCACTCGGTTTCGATGCTGTGACGAAAGCTGAAGAAACGTAAGCATCTTTTCCATTGTATTTGATTTTGTGGAAACCATTTACCGTCCCATAATAAGCGACAGCCGTGCCATGATCGAGTTTCCCTACTACGCTTGAGTTAAGACTCGCTTGAGAACGAACATTCAACACATCACCTGGCGTGTTAATATATACCGTTCCTTTCGGTGCCGCTTCAGGCTCAGCCGGAGCTTTCCCAGCAGTCAACCATGAGCTTGCCGTGTAGTAGACTTTCGACCCGATGTGAACCGTCGACCAGCTTCCATTATACGATTTGTATGATACAGCTGTGTATTTCGGAAGCACAAGTTGCACTGGCGAACTTTGATGCGTTCTTCCGAACAAGTTGACGTTTCGGTTAGCATATCCCTGAGTCAATCCGTCGTTTGGTTCCGTTGTTGTAGGTGGTTGTGTTTCCGTTTTAGAAGTTGAGATCCAAGCTGTCGGTGTATAATATGTCGCATTCCCGATATACACGGTCGACCAACTTGAATTGTACTTACTTGAAACGACTGCAGTATTGATTGACAATACTTTCGCTACGCTAGAACTTTGGCTTCGCATCACGAAAAGTTTTAATTCTCGGTTTGCATAACCATTTTCTTTGACAATCTGTGGCTTGAGCGATCCAGGCGTAATCCACGCTGTCGGCGTATAATATGTCGCGCTCCCGATATACACGGTCGACCAGCTCGAGTTGTATTTGCTAGAAGTGACGACTGTATGTTTCGGTAACACCTTCTGCACAACCGAACTTTGACTCCGCATCGCAAACAATTTCATTTCACGGTTTGCGTAACCTTCCGTTCGGTTCACTGTTGCATCTGTCAGTTTTGGTGCAATGTACATCTTCGCAGCATAGTATGTCTTTCCGTTCAAATAGACTTTCGCCCATGAAGAGTTATGAACGGCATACTTGACTTCTGTCCCTTTTTTCAACGTCGTGACAATGCTGGCTGCACGATGTGATGTGACACGGATGTTTAAGTTTTCGGTTGTCACACCTGTTGAAGTTGCTGACTGAGTCGTCAACGAACTCGAAGGAGAAGAAAGTTTGCGGATGTATTGAGCCGATGCATAATATGTACGACTATCGACATACACTTTATGCCAGGACTGATTATACGTCCCGTATTTCACTTTCGTGCCTTTCGGCAATGTCTTGACGACTGTCCCGCTCAAACTTGGTGTTGAACGAATATTCAAATTCACAGTCGTCTCCCCATCGTACGTTGCGGCTTCAACTGAAGGAAGTTGCATTCCAAATAAGAGAACCGTTAAGATGAGTGCGATTTTTACAAGCTTCATTTTCATCCAAAATATTCCTTTCTTCTAGCGGCATTTCCTACTAACAACAACTTCATATTAGCATAATGCTTTTTTAAAAAAAGTAAATATTTGAAAAAAAGATGAATGTTTTTGATAAAAAGGTAAATGTTTTTATTGTTGGGGTTTAATGACTAAGAATTGATGATTTTCGTAAGTTTCTTCTACAATATGAAAGGTTTCAGGAATCCGATATTCATAAGCATCTTCATATAAAAGACCATCTTTTGATTGTTGAATCACAAATCCATCAAGCCCCTCAATATGAGCAATTTTCAAAAAACGTTCTACATGTTTCTCTCTCTCCATATATCGGTCAAATCGCTCAAAAGGTTTAGGATCAATTCCACCCCAATAGCGTCCAGACTGATACGTGACATAGGTTCTGACGGAAGCTTCCGTAATCGGATCCGGTGTATGATCAAAACGCCCGAAGTCACGTGTGGATTTTTCATCAATCAATGCATACAATGAGTCAAACAATTGATAGTTGCACTGTTCCCCTAAAGAAATCACAGCACGTTGCAGTTGCTCGATATGCAGCTGTAACGACTCTCCTTGGCGATTCGGCTTCAGCTTTTTATCTCCTTCGTAAGCATTCAATATCCTCGCCACTTCTCCGGCCTCTTCTACGATTTGAAAATATAACTGTTCTTTCGTCACTTCTCTTACATTCGCTTCTGGTTGTTGAAGTGAAATGGCATACTGGTTCGCGAGACACGTGGAAATGACGAGCACATCGAGCAGTTCTTCTTTTAACTCCTCCGCTGTTCCTCTCCGCATCGCTCCTCCCACTTCTCCTACTTCTTCTAACAATCGTGCCAGCCCCGATAACGGTCTCCAGTAGCCTCCCAAATGAAGAATCATCGTATCAATTTTTTGTTGAATCTCTCTCATGTTCATTCACCTATCTTTCTGCTTTATTTACCGTCTACATGATATACTATGCTCAATCTAACTGTCCGGAAAGGGTGGGTTTTTCATGTCTTCGGTAAGACTTTGGCAACTGCTTCGGTTCGTACTTGTCGTAATCGGCTTATTTTTGATTACATGGGTACTGAACATCCTCTTCGAATATACGTATCCTTTCGTGTTTGCCCTACTCTTATCTCTCTTGACCGTTCCACTCGTCAATTTTTTCGAACGAAAAACCAACATGCCGCGTGCGCTCGGGACACTAATCTCGTTGTTAATCGTCCTCAGTATCGTCGTCGGCATCATCACCATCGTCATCATCCAATTGATTCATTATGCGACAATCGCAGCGGAGCGACTTCCTGAACAAATCCAAACGTTCACTGAATATGTCCAGCGCTTGTTCAACGAAAAGATTGCACCACTCGTCAACGATGCGTACGAGAGCTATCAACAATTGAATCCTGGACAGACGACTTCATTAGAAGGCGGCATCACAGAGCTCGGTGTCCAACTCGCGGCCGCAATCGGTGTTTTATCCCGTGGTGTGGCAAGTGTCCTACAAGGCATGTTGGCAGCACTCCCACTCGTCCTGCTGCTTGTCGTCGTCATTGTGCTCGCCTGGTTCTTTATTACAAAAGACTGGCCCTCATACGTGACGTCTCTAAATCGCCTGAATAAACGCAAAGGTTTTAAAGAGTTCGAGGAAGTCATGATCAACCTGAAGTCCGCTTTATTCGGTTACGTTCGAGCACAACTGACGCTCATTTCCATCACCTTCGGAATCGTACTGGTCGGTATGTTCATTCTCCGAGTCGACAATCCGCTCTCATTCGCTTTACTCGCAGGGTTCTTCGACCTTTTACCTTATTTAGGTGTCGGTACACTACTCATTCCGTGGGCCGCCTATGCCGCAGTATCGGGCGATTGGTTCGTCGCCATCGGATTGATTGTCCTATACATCATCGTCATCGTTCAACGAAACTTGGCTGAACCGAAGATTGTTGGTTCCCACATCGGGTTGAATCCGCTTGCCGCACTCATTTCGATTTTCGTCGGTCTAAAACTATTCGGTGTATTCGGCTTCATCTTAGGTCCCGTACTCGCCGTTCTGCTGAAGGCTTTATACAACGCCAAAGTCTTTCACTATATGTGGCGGTTCGTCGTCGGTCCGACCGCTACGACAGCAAAAGAGCGATGAAATCAACATTTCATCGCTCTTCTTTCATTTGAGGTACAGCTACTTTCGGCTCATTCGCTTCAGCCGGGTGTAACGAAAGACCACTCGTCCCCGCTTCATAGGCGGCTACTGCTAAGATGCAAGCATCAATAATGTCATCGATTTGGACGTTCGACATTTTCCATTTCCACGGAGTGCTTTTCGAGTATTTTCGAAGTAACTCGATTCGTTCATCCTGCCCTTCGACTGTCTTTTTCGAATGACTTGCCTCATGCCCCATCATGACCGAGAAGCATACTTCTGGGTGAGATTCATAAACGTCCTCCGCTAACACCTGCTGGAACTCACGGATACGCGGAACCAAATGCCAAGCCTGTTTGCTAAGCCCTTTATCGATCAACATTCGACTTTGTTTGTTCGCTTCCTCGTATGTCTTTTCATGAAGCACTTCTTGAATCGGCGGGGTAAAGACGGACGATTTCCGCTCGACGAGTTGGCTCCGCATCCACGCGTCACACACTCGACTCGGATGGTCGACCGTCCCTAAATCTTTTGGCATGTCCACGAAATGCATTGCGCCGTCAATGAGCAACTCCTCTAGCGTTTCTGAAATCGTCAAACATAAGGAAATGCTATCGTATGTGATGCGCACCCAGCCTCCGCGTGCGCCGTCAATTCCTACTCCTACCATGTCGTACCTCCTGTAACATCATCAACACGCCGAACACGGCGAAAAATACTGTACATCCTAACCAGATCCGGTTCGGCCAAACCGTATACGCAAAGCCACACAGAATCGCCAAACCGATCAAGAGGAGCGCTCTTAGCGCTCCCACGTTTCAATCATCCGTGCAAGCGTTCGGACCATGACACCAGTCGGGCCTTTCGGGCCGAGGTCGTTCGCTGCCGCACGTTCGCTCGTTCCTGCGATATCGAGGTGAAGCCACGGTGTATCGCCGACAAACTCGCCGACAAATGCTCCACCGAAAATCATATGCCCGAAACGACCTGGGGAGTTGTTCAAGTCGGCTACTTCTGATTTTCTCACTTTGTCGATGAACACATCAAAGTATGGCATTTGCCAAACGAGCTCATTCGTCTCGCGACTCGCTTCTTCGAGTGAGCGATAGAGGGTATCATCGTTCGTCAGACAGCCCGTCACGTCCGTACCGAGCGCGACGAGTACACCACCTGTAAGTGTAGCCACATCGATGATTGCTGTTGGCTCATACGTTTTCGCGAACGTAACAGCATCCGCTAGAACGAGGCGCCCTTCCGCATCTGTGTTGAGTACTTCGATCGTTTTGCCGTTCATCGCCGTGATGACATCATCCGGCTTGAAGGCATCGCCTGAAATCATGTTGTCTGTTGCACCGATGATTCCGATGACGTTTTTATTCGGTCGTGTGCGTCCGAGTGTCTCGAATAGTCCAAGGACAGTAGCCGCACCACCCATATCGCCTTTCATTCCGACGATGCCGTCTTTCGGCTTGATTGAATAGCCACCTGTATCGAACGTGACGCCTTTTCCGACAACCGCAATCGGAGCTTCTTCCTCTGCACCACGATATTCCAACACGATCAATTTCGGCGGGATCGTCGAGCCTTGGTTTACGGCGAGGAGTGCACCCATTCCGAGCCCTTCCATTTCTTCTTTTTCTAACACTCGGTATTTGAAATCATGGCGTTTCGCTAATTCTACCGCATAATCCGCCAACGTCTCTGCTGTCAAAATATTAGCCGGCATCATCGTCAACGTTCGGGCGACATTGACCCCTTTCCCATAAGCGACACCTGCATCGATGTCTTCTTGTGACACATCCCCAAGAAGTGTGATGTTTGGCTCTTCGACCGTTTGTTTCGGCTCTGACTTGTATGTAGGATGAGCATACGTCGCCATTTCAAATGCTTCTGCGAAAATGCGAGCCGCGTCGTTTGTAAACGTGTCGAGTGCGACTGCAACGTCCTTCAATCCACGCGCGTGGACGAGCTTCGCCACTTTCCCGAACCAGTTCCGTACATTCTCTGTCGTGATGTCGTTTCGTTGTCCAAGTCCGACAAACAAGACGCGTGCCGTTTCCCCGGCGAACGTCGGCAATAACGTCACTTCTCCTGTTTTCGTCGAAAGGTCTCCTGATTGAATGAGTGCTTTCACTCGTCCACCGAACAATGTGTCGAGCCCTTCGTCGATTGAATCGGCCGCACCGATTCCAACAATCATCGTGTCATATGAATCTGTCCAATTTAATTGAGCAATTTGATACATCTTGCCACTTCCCTTCTTTATATATGGTAAGCATAGCGAACTTCTCCAAAATAATGAAATAGTATGCGTAAGAGTCAAGAAATCTTCGAATTCGTGGGCTATCTCCTCGTTGTGACGTTGTTTTATTTTATGATAGGATAAGAAAGTACGCAATCGGGCTTCTCTTCATCATGAAGTGAGGCCAATTTGACTGGTCGAGGCTTCCCCTAGTCGTAGACCGTTGCTACTTTAACTTTCTTCGTTCTCGTTAATTCTTTTTTCTTTTCGGGTATGAAGTAACGAGGCAGGAAAGTACACTATTTCTTTGAAAAGAGGGACTACGCTTATGTCACACATTAAAGGTATTGGTGCATCTGCAGGGATTGCAGTTGCAAAAGCATTCGTCATGGAGACACCTTCATTCGATATCCCAACACACAAGATTGAAGATGTCGCTGCAGAAAAGGCACGTTTCCAAGATGCAATCGCACAATCTAAAACGGAGCTTGAAGAAATCCGCGAGCACACGCTTCGTGAACTTGGTCCAGACAAAGCCGAGATTTTCTCAGCTCACCTTTTAATCGTTGAGGACCCAGAAATCGTTTCGCAAGTGAACGATAAAATTGAAAGCGAAAACATGAACGCTGCGAAAGCACTTGATGAAGTCGCACAGACAATGATCATGATTTTCGAATCGATGGACAACGAATACATGCGCGAACGTGCAGCTGACGTTCGTGACGTGACAAAACGTGTTTTGGCACACATTCTTGGGGTGACATTCGTGACACCTGCATCGATCTCAGAAGAAGTGATCATCATCGCTGAAGACTTGACGCCTTCAGACACGGCACAACTCAACCGTAAATACGTCAAAGGGTTCGCGACAAACATCGGTGGACGTACATCACACTCTGCCATCATGTCACGTTCACTCGAAATTCCAGCGGTCGTTGGTACGAAAGTGGCCCTTGAAGAAATCAAAAACGGTGACCTCGTCATCATCGACGGTACGGAAGGTGACGTGTTCGTCAACCCTTCTGAAGACCTCGTCAAAGAGTACGAAGGCAAACGTGCTGATTTCGAAGCTTACAAAGAAGAGTTGAAGCAACTCGTCAACGAAGAGTCTGTCACTGCTGACGGTCATAAAGTGAAGCTTGCAGCGAACATCGGAACGCCAAACGACTTAGAAGGCGTCTTGAAAAACGGTTCAGATGCAATCGGTCTTTATCGTACAGAGTTCTTGTACATGGACTCTGAAACATTCCCGACAGAAGAAGAGCAGTACACAGCATACAAAACGGTTCTTGAAGGTATGGAAGGCAAGCAAGTTGTCATCCGTACACTCGATATCGGTGGCGACAAAGAATTGTCTTACCTCGACCTCCCGAAAGAGATGAACCCGTTCCTCGGCTATCGTGCGATTCGCCTTTGCCTCGAGGAAACAGATTTGTTCCGCACACAACTTCGTGCCCTTCTCCGCGCATCAGCTCACGGTAACCTCGCGATCATGTTCCCAATGATTGCGACACTTGAGGAGTTCCGCGCAGCGAAAGCTATTCTTCTTGAAGAAGAAGCGAAGTTGAAAGAAGAAGGAATCGAAGTCGGTCAATACGAAACAGGGATGATGGTTGAAATTCCATCAACAGCTGTCATGGCTAAACAATTCGCAAAAGAAGTCGACTTCTTCTCAGTCGGTACAAACGACTTGATTCAATACACGATGGCGGCTGACCGCATGAACGAAAAAGTATCTTACTTGTACCAACCGTTCAACCCTGCCATCTTGAACCTTCTCCATAACGTCATCACAGAAGCACACAAAGCTGGCAAATGGGTCGGTATGTGTGGAGAGATGGCTGGAGAAGAGCTCGCGATTCCAATCCTTCTCGGTCTTGGACTCGATGAATTCTCGATGTCAGCTTCAAGCGTCCTCCGTGCACGTAGCCTCGTGAAGCGCTTGACGAAGACAGAAACAGAATCGATCGTCAACGAAGTCCTCAACATGGACACAGCTGAAGAAGTCGTGAACTTCCTTAGCGAAAAGTTTGACATCAAAAAATAACACCAAAAGTCCTTCTCTCGAGCGAGAGAAGGACTTTTTTACATACCTATTTAAAAATCGAAGTCGTCTGGGTCTGGACCGACACGTTTATGCTGGTCGAGTGCATCAATTCGTTCCATTTGATCTTCGTTCAATACAAAATCAAGCAAGCTGAAGTTTTCTTCGATGCGATGCGCTTTGACCGATTTCGGAATGATGACCCATCCTGTCTGAAGGTGCCAACGCAATATCACTTGAGCGACAGAACGCTCCACTTCTTTCGCGATTTTAACTAACGTCGGCTCTTCGAACAATCCACCTTGCATGAGCGGTGCCCAAGCAACCGGTACAATGCCGTGCTCAGTCATATACGATGCTAATTCCGTTTGTCGAAGCAACGGATGCCGCTCGACTTGATTCACGGCTGGAACGAGTTCACTATTTGCAGCCAATGTCTCAAGGTGATGAATCTGGAAGTTGCTCACTCCGACCGCTCCGACACGTCCTTCGCGATACAATTGTTCAAGGGCGCGAAAAGAGTCAACAATTTTGTCTTCCACCGGCCAATGAATCAAATACAAATCCAATTGTTCTAAGCCGAGGCGTTCGAGTGAAGCTTCATACGCAGCGATGGCTGATTCATACCCTTGATCGGCATTCCAAAGTTTTGAGGTGATGAACAAATCATCCCGGGAAATATTCGCCATCTCCATTCCTTTTCGAATTCCGATTCCGACACCTTCCTCGTTCTCATAAACAGCTGCCGTATCGATGTGGCGGTATCCTTGACGAATCGCTTCCACGACAGCATCGATGACCGTATCCCCGTCCTCTACTTTGAAGACGCCAAGTCCGGTGGTAGGAATGGCTTTCTGACCGTGATTCAACTCTACAGATTGTTTCATTTGTACCCCTTCTTTCGTGAGAATTCTTCTTCACTATAAAAGGGATTCTCACTTTTCGGAATAAGGCACATTGAAGTAACTATACAAAAAGAGCCGCTCCATTACTGGAGCGGCGTGTGAAACTTGGTTACTCTGGACCTCTGTCATCGGCTCTAAAGTCGAGCGCTTCACCTGCGACGACCGTCTCACCGAACGGTACGACGACGACTTTTCCGTCTCCGTTCGTCCAAATGATCGGTGTGATGAGTGAAGGTACTTTATCTCGAATCGCATTGAGATCGACTTCGAGAAGTACGTCTCCCGCTTCGACTCGAGCACCTTCTTCTACTTTCGCAGTAAATCCTTCCCCTTTCAAATTGACCGTATCGAGACCAACATGAATCAGTAGTTCACGTCCATCGTCAGCCAAGATACCGATCGCATGTTTCGTTGGGAAGAATGTCGTGATTTGACCCGTCACCGGCGAAACGACCTGACCCGAACTTGGTTCAATCGCAAATCCTTCTCCCATCATCCGACCAGAGAAGACTTGATCTGGCACATCATCGAGTGACAACAATACACCCGACATCGGAGCGAGGAAGCGATGATCAGCTTGTTCAGCCGCTTCCGGTGTAATCACCGCTTTTTCAACTTTTTCTTTCGGTTTATACTCGCCACCTTCGATGATGGTCGCGATTTGTGATTTGAGCGTATCCGACTTCGGTCCAAAGATGGCCTGAATGTTATCCCCTACTTCAAGGACACCAGCAGCACCAAGTGTTTTCAGGAGGTCTTTGTCGACTTGTTTGACGTCATTGACCGTAACACGAAGTCGCGTGATACAGGCATCTAAATGTTTAATGTTTTCAGGACCACCGAGTCCGACGAGCACTTCATATGGCAAGTCGTCCCCAATACCGGCTTTGTCCCCTTTCGCGCCGGTCTGAACGTCACGTCCAGGGATTTTCAGGTCAAACTTCGTAATGGCGAAACGGAATCCGAAGTAATAGATGACCGCAAAGACGAGTCCGACCGGAATGACGAGCCACCAGGCGGTTCGGTTCGGCAAGACTCCGAAGAGAAGATAGTCAATGAGACCGCCAGAGAATGTCATCCCGATCTTGACGTTCAGTAGATGCATCGTCATGAAGGAGAGACCTGCAAAGACAGCGTGAATTCCAAAGAGAAGTGGTGCAACGAAGACGAATGAGAACTCGACTGGTTCTGTGATACCTGTTAAGAATGACGTGAGGGCAGCTGAGAAATAGAGACCTTCGACGTCTTTCCGACGTTCTTTCGGAACCGTGTGGAACATGGCGAGACAGGCAGCAGGTAACCCGAACATCATGAACGGGAATTTCCCGGTCATGTACGTACCAGCTGTGAACTCGACGCCGTCACGTAGTTGCGCGAAGAAGATCCGTTGGTCACCTTGTACGAGATCACCAGCTTGGTTCGTATATTCCCCGAATTGGAACCAGAACGGAGAATACCAAATATGGTGAAGACCGAACGGAATCAAGGAACGTTCTACCAATCCAAAGATGAATGCTGATAAGGCAACGTTTGCCTCGATGACCGTACTTGAGAACGTATTGATCGCATTCCCGATCGGTGGCCATATATACGCGAGCGCAATCCCGATAATCAAACTGAATGCGGCCGTCGCAATCGGGACGAACCGCTTCCCGGCAAAAAATCCTAAGAAATCTGGCAACTTGATGTTGAAATACTTGTTGTACGCATAAGCTGCAACAAGACCTGCGATGATACCCCCGAATACCCCCATTTGGAGTGTCGGGATACCGAGAACAGACGCATACTGCGGGTCGCCTTGAGCGATTTCCGCGGTAATCCCGTTCCACGTGCTAATAACTTTGTTCATAATCAAATAACCGACAATGGCTGCTAGACCAGCAACCCCATCCCCGTTCGCCAGGCCAATCGCGACCCCGACGGCAAACAGTAACCCTAAGTTTGCGAAGACGATGTCCCCGGCATCTGTCATGACTTGCCAAATCAGGACAAGTGAGTCATTTGCCAGAAACGGGAGCAATTCAACAAGGTCCGGGTTTTGGAATGCGGTACCAAACGCCAAGAGAAGACCGGCTGCCGGTAAGATCGCAACCGGAAGCATGAGTGCTTTCCCGACCCGTTGTAAAACGCCAAACACTTTCTTCCACATCATGGTTCCCTCCTTTGTCAGAATACTTACTTTTTCCCTCTAACGTTTGGATGAAACCGTTTCATATAAAAGAAAAAGACCAACCCCGTAGGATTGGTCTAGATGATGATTAGTTTGCTTTCTTTTCGTTACCTGAAGCGATAACTGCTTGAATCTCTGATTTCAATGCATCCGAACGTGGTCCGAAGATTGCTTGAATGTTGTTACCAACTTCAAGGACACCAGATGCGCCAAGGCGTTTCAACTCATCTTTGTTGACTTGGTTCTTATCTTTTACTTCGACGCGAAGACGTGTGATACATGCATCGAGGTGCTTGATGTTTTGCGAGCCACCAAGACCAACGAGGATATCTTGTGCAAGTTCTGAACCAGTAGCTGTTGATTGTTCAACAACCTCATCTTCACGACCTGGTGTTTTAAGGTTGAACTTACGGATAACGAAGCGGAATCCGAAGTAGTAAACAACCGCGAACACGAGACCGACTGGAATGACGAGCCACCAAGCCGTACGACCTGGAAGAACACCGAAGAGCAAGAAGTCGATCAAACCACCTGAGAACGTCATCCCGATCTTAACGTTCAAGATATGCATCGTCATGAACGAAAGACCTGCGAATACTGCGTGTACTGCGAAGAGAAGCGGTGCTACGAACAAGAATGAGAACTCGATTGGTTCTGTGATACCAGTCAAGAACGATGTAAGGGCAGCAGAAGCCAAGAGACCACCGACAACCGCTTTACGCTCAGGACGTGCTTCATGGTACATTGCGAGTGCTGCTGCAGGAAGACCGAACATCATGAACGGGAATTTACCAGTCATGAACGTACCTGCCGTCAATTCAGCACCGTCACGAATTTGTGCGAAGAAGATCGCTTGGTCACCACGAACGACGTTACCCGCTGCATCCGTGTATGAACCGAATTCAAACCAGAACGGTGAGTAGAAGATGTGGTGAAGACCGAATGGAATCAATGAACGTTCGATCAAACCGAAGACGAACGCTGCGAATGTACGGTTTTCTTCCAACATGATTTTTGAGAATGCGTTCAAACCATCTTGTACTGGTGGCCAGATCAAAAGCATGACGAAACCAGCAACGACTGCTGCAACTGCTGTTACGATTGGAACGAAACGTTTACCAGCGAAGAAACCAAGGAACTGTGGCAATTCAATATTGAAGTACTTGTTATAGGCCCATGCGGCGATGAGACCCATGATGATCCCTCCGAATACCCCTGTTTGGAGTGTTGGGATACCGAGTACGTTCGCGTAAGCAGGGTCACCTTGAGCTAACACTTCAGGTGTGAGTTCGAGCCAAACACCCATCACTTTGTTCATGATCAAGAATCCGACGATTGCTGCAAGTCCAGCAACCCCGTCACCTGCTAAACCGATGGCAACACCGACTGCGAACAAGAGCGCCAAGTTCGAGAAGATGATTCCACCCGCTTGCTCCATCAATTGAGCGAATTTCACGATACCGTCGTTTGTTAACCAATCGGCGCGTGATGTAAGTTGTGGGTTTTGCATTGCGTTACCGAATGCAAGAAGAAGACCGGCTGCCGGCAAGATCGCAACAGGAAGCATAAGTGCTTTACCGACTTTTTGAAGAACACCAAAGATCTGCTTAAACATCAACATTTCCTCCTTTTTTTAAGTACGTATAAACAATATGATAGCGGTGTAGATGTCAGACAACCGACGTATCTAAACGTTTTCATAAATCACGTTTATAAAAACAGAAAAGGCATGAATAAGGATAGAACGTAGACCTCTCCCAATGGAGAAATCACATAACGTTCCACTCCTTACTCATGCCTGATCGAATCAGTAACACGTAAGACACGTGGTATCATTTATCTACTTGTTAGGCGCTGGAGATGCATCGTCAAATATGTCGCTTCACCTCGTGGGACGGGACGCTTTAATTCGCGTTCCATGATGCCCATCAGCTCCCAAGCAGTACTATAGCATAGCGGATATTCGTCGCGCAACACCTTTTCAATTTTTTGTGGTGCCTCGACCATCTCACCCGTCGCAACCCGCTCAACGGCGTACCGTAAGTGCCGAAGTAAGCGCTTATAATCGAGTGAAGTTCGGTCCATTTTTACGTTCAAACGACTCTCAATCGTCTGGACGATTTGGCCGATGATTTGGTTATGACGATTCACTTCCAGAACATTTTTGAACGTCGTCGCCGAGTGAATATGGAGGGCAATGAATCCAGTCTCCGCATCCGGTAGGAGTACGTTCAATCGTTCATGGAACATATCGACGATTCGTTCCGCGAGCGCAAATTCGTTTGGATAAAGTGATTCTGTCTCAAGTAAAAACGGATTCGTCACTTCCATCCCTTGCTCGATTCGTTTCATCGTGAAGAACAAATGGTCGGTCAAGCCGATATGAATGTGCTCATCGACTTTTTTACCCGTACTCGTCTCGATGAAGCCGACGATCTCTTGCATGAACGCAATAAAATCCTCATCGACATGTTTGACGAGCTCTTGATACTGCGACTGTTCTTCTTTATCTGTCAGTTGATACACTTTCTCCGGGACGCTGGCCGGGTCGACGAGGTCGCCTGGTTTTTTGCCAAAGCCAATCCCCTTCCCGAGTAGAATGACTTCCGGATCCGTATCATGTTGACAAATGACAACGCTATTATTCAACACTTTTTTGATCGTATACATCGGTAATGTCATTCGCATCGCATCCCTTACTAAAAATCGTTTCGCTATCTAGTATATCGGTTCATGCCCTAAAAAAGTAGGGACAAAACAAAAAAGGCGAACATTTCTGTCGCCATTTAAAACATTGAATAACCGCTCTTCCGTAAGAAACGAATCGTCACGCCAGCCAAGATTGCTCCGAGCAACCCGAAACCGAGCATGAACAAATCGAGAAGTTGCAATCCGACGAGTCCTTCATAGATTCCCGTGAGTGCAGTTGACGTCTCGGTCACGTAACTCGAAAGTTTGACATTATCAATCATCATGATGACAAAAATTGGATAAATGAACACGAGTGTCCATGTCTTTTTAAGTAACATATTCAAGATGAAGCCGATACTGAAAAAAATCGTCATATATAAAACGGCCCCAATGACTGCTTGGATAATATGCATGTGATGCCCCCCTTGTCCGCTCTCCATTATACAAAATTTCGACCGACGTGGTCAAAGAACTTCCTATGACAATTTCGAAAGAAAACAGCTCGTTCTGAATCAGAACGAGCCGTACGTTAATCGAAAATTAGAACTTTCCTTTTTTGAGGACGAGTCCGTATTTTTTCAATTCGATGAAGTGTTTGTTGTCGATCACTTTCTTCATAAATGAAGCGTTTCGACCGAAGATTTTTTTACCCATGACGATTCCGATTCCATCGTTATGACCGAGCGAAGCGACTGTCCCTTTGCTCTCGTAAGTGAACTTCGAAGTCGATTTGCCATTGATGAGTGCCGCGATGTTTTTCGCAACGTTGTGCGCTTGTTGTGTTGCGATTTGTGCCGTTGGTGGGTATGGACGGTTCGAAGCAGGGTCCATGACTGCCGAGCAGTCACCGATAATGAAGACGTTGTCGTGACCTGGTGCACGGTTGTCCGCTTCCACTATGACACGGTTACGAACCGCTTCAAATCCTGATTTTTCGATGATCGGGCTACCACTTACGCCACCTGTCCAGATGATCGTGTTGGCATGAATCGTCTCCGTCGTGTCACCTTGAAGTGGACCAAACGTAACGACACCTGGCTCAACACCTTTGATTCCGTTACCGAGTTTCATCTCGACACCGTTACGCTCCAACCATTTCTGTGCGTACGTTGTGAGTTCTGGGTCGAAACCTGGAAGAACCGTTGGCGCTGCTTCAATATTGACGATGCGAACAGCTTCGCGTGGTACGTCATATTGTTTGCAAAGCTCTGGGATTCGGTTGACGATTTCACCGAGGAATTCGATTCCTGTGAATCCAGCACCACCGACAACGATTGTTACGAACGAGCTGTCAGAAGAACCGTTTGTTTTATATTGAGCGAATGAATACTCGATGTGCTCTTTAATTTTACGAACGCTGTTCAATGAGCTGATTGTCATGGCGTTTTCTTTCAAGCCTGGGATACCGAATGTTTCCGGTACACCGCCGAGGCCGATGACAACGTAGTCGTATTCGACGACAGAACCATCTTCAAGCGTGACTTGTTTCGCAGCAGTATCGACGCGATCGACGATCCCTTTGACAAGTTTCACACGTGACGGGTTCACAATGTCGTTAATGTAAATGCGTGCTTGGTCTGGGTTCATCGTTCCAGCAGCTGGTTCGTGAAGCCAAGTTGTTTGGTAGTGATAATCATGCTTGTTGATGAGCGTGATGTTCGCGTCACCTGCAGCGAGTGTCTTTTGAAGGTTGACGGCTGTGATGAGTCCGCCAAAGCCCGCGCCAAGAATAACAATGTTAGGTCGTTTCATGTTCATTTCCACCTTGTTTAAAGTTTTGTTTTTTTGAACAACTATGTTGTGTGTTTCTTCACATAGATGTTCACAATAAAGCCCATTCTTGTTCAACATCTGTTCACAATTGCTTCTGTTTCATTGTACGCTCTTTAATTTGAATTCTCAATGGAAAAGCTTATCTTCTTGAATTTTTTTTGAAAGTGTTGCATGTTTGTACTGAATGGATTTAATTCAATAAACTCTCTATAATAAATGTATACGCTTTGAGGAGGAATTCGATGAAGACGACGAAAGATGTAATCATCATCGGTGGAGGTCCGGTTGGATTGTTCACCGCATTTTACGCAGGCATGCGCCAACTCGATACGACGTTGATTGAAAGTTTACCGCAACTCGGCGGTCAATTGTCAACGCTCTATCCTGAAAAATATATTTATGATATCGCTGGTTTCCCGAAAGTGAAAGCACAGGATTTGATTGATCAATTAAAAGCACAGGCTGATCAATTCGAGCAAGACTACCGCCTCGGCGAAACCGTTGAAACGGTGGAACGTCTCGAGGACGGCACGTTCGTTTTGACGACGAATAAAGAAGAGTACCATACGAAAGCGGTCATTATCACTGCCGGAAACGGTGCCTTCTCGGCTCGTCCACTCGGTCTTGACGGTTGCGAAGATTACGCAAACCTTCATTACTTTGTCGATAACATGGAGAAATTCCGTGATCGCCGCGTCATGATTGCCGGTGGTGGCGACTCTGCTGTCGACTGGGCACTCATGCTCGAAGGCATCGCAAAAGAAGTACACATCGTTCACCGCCGTGACCGTTTCCGTGCTCACGAACACACGGTCGAACAAATGAAGGCATCGACGATTAATGTCCTTACGCCGTACAACATCGAGTCACTCTCAGGTGAGACACACATCGAATCTGTTGAATTGACGGATAAAGACGGCGAGTCAAAAATCGTTGAGATTGATGATTTGATTTGTAACTACGGATTCGTGTCATCTCTTGGTCCAATCAAGAATTGGGGAATGGAATTTGAGAAGAACACAATCCGTGTCGACTCACGCATGGAAACAACAGTTGCCGGGATCTTTGCTTGCGGTGATATCGCCACATATGAAGGAAAAGTGAAGCTGATCGCAACAGGTTTCGGTGAAGCACCGATTGCCATCAACCAAGTGAAGCAACTTGTGGATCCGACTGCCCGTCACCCGCAACACTCGACATCTGTATTTGCCGGGAAATAATGATTAATCCTCTGTGGACTGTGTCCACAGAGGATTTTTTCATTTCCGCATCGTTTGAATGATGACCCGGTCAATCCAGTCATCGAGTTGCGTGAACACGAAGCCCGCCTTTTTCGCTTCAGCAATCGACATGTAATAGTCGACGTCCGAATCATATGGGGACGACTCCCCATCTTTTATGATATGGACAGGTTTTCCGACATGTTGCCCGATTCGCTCCATTAAAGCACCCATGGAGATGAGACCGTCACTCGCAGCGTTGAAGGGTCCAGTCACGTTCGCACGTCCCACCCATTCTAAAAATGCTGCTGCTTCCGCGCTCGAGATGAAGCCCATTTTCGCTTCTGGACGATGCAACACAATCGGTTCCTCGTTGCGAATCGCGTCCACATAAAACTTGAGTCGATCTGTATAATCATCTGGTCCGAGGACAATCGGTAAGCGTACGGTCGCAACTGGGAACGAAGCCCGGTGGAAGAAGAACGACTCTGCCTCTCGCTTCCCTTGTCCGTAGTCATGCTCGGCTTCTAGATGATATTCATAATGGAGCGGATTAAAGTCACTCTCTTTTAAATCAGGTCCCGGCGCGTATACCGACATTGTAGACGTCAGGACATACTTTCCGACTTTGTCCATGAACGCATCCGAGGCGATTTTTGCCTGATACGGGGTAAAGCAAATATTGTCGTAGACGAGGTCATACCGTTCTCGTGCCAAGTCTTTCATCGTCGCGACCGATTGTCGGTCTCCTTTAATGGACCGTATCCCTTCGTCTTCTGGTACTTGTAGTTGGCCTCTTGTCACAATCGTCACATCGTCCCCCGCCTCCGCGAGTCGCAAGGCAAGTCGTTTCCCGAAATAGCGCGATCCTCCAAAAATCAATACTTTCCTCATCACCCTAGCCCCCTTCAATACGATTCTCTTCCCTACATTCCCTTTCCCCGACGTTCCGTAACTGGTCGAATCGCACAAAAAAAGACTATGGCGCTCCATAGTCTAAAATAATTAACATTCTCCTGGTGTACCGGCGTTCGTTGCCGTACGGAAACTCGAACCGCAGCCACACGTGGCGATGGCATTCGGGTTTTTAATCGTGAATCCTCCACCGAGCATCGATTGCTTGTAGTCAATCTCGAGCCCATCGACGACCCCGTGATCGACTTCTGCGACGATGACGCGGACGCCGTGATGGTCGAATTGAATATCTTTATCCGTCTTTTCCTCATCAAAGCCCATTCCATATGAAAGTCCTGTACATCCGCCACCTTGGACCTTTACTCGCAAATATTGTGCATCCGGGCGTTCGGTCTGTTTCATCATCTCTTGTACTTGAAGTGCTGCTGATTCTGTCAAATGAATCATCTGAACTCCTCCTCATTTAATCTTCAATTCAAGTCAATTGACTTGTAGTTTTGTGCATTATCTTGTATAACTAAACTGTAACAAAAAAAATTAAATCGTTCCATCTTCGGGGCAGGGTGAAATTCCCGACCGGCGGTATTGAAGAATTTATTCTTCTCAGCCCGTGAGCGAGCAAGGCGTTGCTTGCTGATTTCGTGAGATTCGAAAGCCGACAGTACAGTCTGGATGGGAGAAGATGGCGGCATCCGACCGATATCCGGATGTTTTCTTTGACGTGGACTTTTCCACCTCGGAAAACATCTATTTCGTATGCGCGTAAACTCTCCCGATTGTCTTCATTGCAATCGGGTTTTTATATGCGACGGGTGCCATTCATCGAGGAGCGACCTAAAGGAGAGATTCTGATGAAAACTACGCGCAACAAACGATTGACAACTATGGTGACTTTGGCGATGCTCGGGACGATTTCGTTCGTACTCATGCTATTCAACTTCCCGCTCCCATTTTTACCGCCATTCCTCAAAGTGGATTTCAGTGACATTCCTGCACTCATTGCTGGGATCGTCTTTTCTCCACTCGCAGGTGTCGTGGTCGTCGGATTGAAAAACGTCTTGTACTATGTCTTTAACGGTGGCGGTGTCCCGGTCGGAGAGGTCGCAAACTTCTTCGCAGGTGTCGCATTCATGTACCCGGTCGCATGGTTCTACCACAAACGGAAGACGAACAAAGCACTCGCTTCTGGACTACTCGCCGGTACAATCACGATGGCACTCAGCCTCGCCATTTTAAACTATCTCGTCATCTTGCCAGCCTATGCCTTCTTCTTCGGAATGGCAGACATGGCCGATCCGGCCGTGAAGACGGACCTCGTCCTTTACGGGATCTTACCGTTCAACTTGATTAAAGCGATCTTGATCAGCGCACTCTTCGTTCCACTCTTCTTGAAATTGAAGCCGTGGATCGAACGTCAGCGCGTACAACTTCAAGCATAATCGATATACGAGCACTTAGGCGTTGCCTAGGTGCTTTTTTTCAATCTGATTGATCAGGAGGAGTTTGATTGATGAAACACGAGCAGGATTTGATTGATTTCTTACAACAAGATGCAAAACTTTTGAACCTTCTTCGCACCGTTGCTACCCTTCATCTGCCCGACTGGTGGATTTGCGCGGGCTATATTCGCGCAAAAATATGGGACCATCATCATGGATACGATGCACCGACCCAAACGGACGACGTCGATGTGATTTATTTCGACCCTACTTAGTCAGAAGAATCCATCGAAAAAGAATTAGAACAGGTGTTGAATCAACTCGACCCGAGCGTACCTTGGTCTGTAAAAAACCAAGCGAGGATGCATCATGTGAACCATTTGCCACCATATACGTCATCGGTCGATGCGCTAGCGCACTTCCCCGAGACGGTGACCGCAATCGGGGTACGTCTCAATGTAGACGGTGAGCTCATTCTCTCAGCACCCTATGGCGTTCAAGACCTTCTCACACTACAAGCTAGACCTACACCATATTTTGAAACAAGCACCTCAAAACATCCAATCTACTTGAAACGAATGGCTCAAAAAAATTGGCCAGCTCAATGGCCGAACGTCAAATTGTATACATCATCCCTATACTAAAAAACGCGACCACCGAAGTGATCGCGTTTTGTTATACTAATTAGAGAAGAAGTCCAGCCAAAGTAGCTGACATCAAGTTTGCAAGCGTACCTGCGAGAATCGCGAGGACACCCATACGTGCGATGTCACCACGACGGTTTGGTGCCATACCACCAAGACCACCGAGAAGAATCGCGAGTGATGAGATGTTAGCAAAACCACAAAGTGCGAATGCAGTCATCGCCTCTGTACGCGCTGACAATTCTCCAGAACCGATGATTGGTGCAAACTCAGAGAATGCAACGAATTCGTTCAAGACTAGTTTTTGACCGAGGAAGCTACCGAACTGTACAGCATCTGCCCACGGTACACCGATGACAAACGCGAGTGGTGCGAACACATAACCGAGAATCAATTGAAGTGACAATCCGTCAAAGCCGAACCATCCGCCAATTCCACCTAAAATCAAGTTGACAAGGGCGATCAATGACACGAATGCAAGAAGCATCGCACCGACGTTCAATGCGAGGAAGAGACCGTCAGACGCACCACGTGCCGCTGCATCGACAAAGTTTGCCGCTTTATTCTCTTCATCTTCAGCAATCTCAATGTTGTCATCGACTTCTTCTGATTCAGGAACGATGATTTTCGCGAACAAGAGACCTGCTGGCGCTGCCATGAAGCTCGCTGCGAGCAAGTACTCGAGTGGTACGCCAAGTGCTGCGTATCCAGCAAGTACAGAACCAGCAACCGATGCAAGACCACCGACCATGACTGCAAAGAGCTCAGACTGTGTCATCGTAGGAAGGTAAGGCTTGATGACAAGCGGTGCTTCCGTTTGACCAACGAAGATGTTTGCTGTAGCCGAAAGTGACTCTTTACGTGACGTTCCTAATGCTTTCGCGAGTGCCGTACCGAGGATACGGATGACCCACTGCATGACGCCAAGGTAGTAAAGTAACGCGATTAATGATGACATGAAAATAATAATCGTCAAGATTTGGAAAGCGAAGACAAAGTTGTCTCCCCCTACTGCCGTACCGAAAACAAAACTGATCCCAGCATTCGCTGTATTCAAGACAGCTTGAACGCCTTCAGAAAGTACTTCAAGTGCTTTGCGTCCCCAAGACGTATACAGGACAAGGAAAGCAAACGTAAATTGAACAGCGAACGCTGCCAAGACCGTGCGCCATTTGATGGCTTTACGGTTGGTAGAGAAGATGTAAGCGATTGCAATTAGTGCCAAAATACCAACCACACTCATGATTTTCATTGATGTTGTGCTCCTTTCATATTAAACAAAGCTATTATATGTGTCATACCCGAAAAGAGATGTGCCCTACCGTTTGAAACGCTTTCTTTTTCTCGTTGTTAAACGTCAGACAACCTACATTCGAACCTCTTAGAATATAACATCCCTCTTTTTAAAATGCAACGGGTGAAATAAAAAAGTTTGAGGTCATCCCTCAAACTTTTTACCATGCCATCTCTTCTATTTTTTCATACACCTTCGTCACCAACTCATCCGGCGTTTCACCGGTCACGACTTCCCCGTCGACGAGGCAAAAGAGGTCGAGGGAACAGACGCCACAGTAGCCTGTACAGCCGTATTCGACCACATCGAGATCAGGGTCAGACTCTAATTTCGCTCGGGCCACTTGTGAGCCCATCGCTAAATTCGAGGCGCAAAATTCGATGATTGGATTCATCATATATGTCACCGTCTTTCTTTACGTGAATTATCGGAAAATGGTTCTTCTACGGCAGATTATAACATGATACAGTTGAAGAGTAACAAAGGGGGATTATTATGCGCAAATTAGTCGTCTTAGGGGGCGGTTACGGGGGTATGCGTGTCATCGAAAGAGTTCTTGGACATCAGTTGAAGGACGTATCGGTCACGCTCGTCGATCGCTTACCTTATCATGGATTAAAAACAGAGTATTATGCGCTCGCTGCAGGAACAGTCTCGGACCGCGATATTCGCATCGATTTTCCGGAAGAAATTGACTACATATACGGACAAGTCACGGATATCGATACGGAAGACAGGATGGTTCTTCTCGCGAGTGGAGAAAAAGTACCGTATGATGACCTCGTCATCGGATTAGGCTGTGAAGACAAGTATCACAACGTCCAGGGGGCAGCAGAGTTCACGTACAGTATTCAAACACTTGAAGAATCACGAAAAACACAGCAAGCGATCAACGGGTTACGACCTGGCTCGGTCGTTTCAGTCGTTGGAGCCGGATTATCCGGCGTCGAACTCGCAAGCGAACTACGCGAGAGTCGTCCTGATTTGACGGTTCGCTTGTTTGACCGTGGACCTTCGGTGCTATCGTTCTTATCCAATCGTGTCTCCATGTATGTCCAATCTTGGTTCGAAGAGCATGGGGTCGAAGTCATCAACAACGCCAACATTACACGCGTCGATGCCGATGGCTTATGGAACCATGAAGATTTGTTCCCTTCCGACTTAACCGTATGGACAGCCGGTATTCAACCGGTCGCTGTCGTACGCAATCAAGGATGGGAGCTTGATGGAGGCGGACGTGTCAAACTGACGGAACATCATTTCGTACCAGGCTTACCGGACGTATTTGTCGTCGGAGACAATGCAAGCTTGCCATACGCACCGTCCGGACAGCTCGCCGAAGCTCAGGCGGAACAAATCGTTCAAGTGCTCCTCTGTAAATGGAAAGGACTTGCCTATCCAGAGTTACCAGACATCAAATTGAAAGGGACGCTCGGTTCCCTCGGTAAGAAAGCAGGCTTCGGGGTGTTCATGGGGAAACAATCACTCACCGGCAAAGTCGCCCGCTTGTTGAAGTCCGGAATTCTTTGGAAACATAAAGTCATCAAGTAAACAATTGCGAATGGACCTGACGGGTCGATTCGCTTTTTTTCATGCACCGCATCACCGATTTTCTGTTACCGTTACGTCCTCTTGAGTCAAAAGTCTTGTATCTGAATCCCCTGTATCCTTATCTAAATATTCAGATTTTTAATGCCATCGACATATTCTATCCGTTGGAAATACTTGTTACTCTATGAACACGTCAGTACGACATCCTGTCATCTTGCCTACTACCTTAAAGGAGGAAACAAGTTGAAGAAAATCTGTAGCACCGTCCTTGCATCATTGCTCGTCTTATCAACCGTCCCAGGAGGCGCGGAAGCCGCCCCGAACAAAGAGAAAGAACGCGTTCTCGTCGTCTTCAAAGAATCGGCAAAGAAAATTCCGCTCTCGATTGAAGGCATGGAAGTTAAACAACAGTATTCGAATATTCCTGCAGCAGCACTTGAAGTTCCGAAAGCTGCCTTGAACGGACTGAAGAATAACCCGCATGTCGCACACGTGGAAGTCGATCAAACGGTACATATCGAGAACCAAAGCCAGGATTGGGGAATCCCTAAACTTCAAGCTCCTTCCGCTTGGCAAAGTGGGTTCACTGGGAAAGGTGTCAAAGTATCCGTCGTCGATACGGGTATCTCCGCTCATCCTGACTTAACGATTGCTGGTGGTGCCTCGTTTAGTACGGTCACGAGTTCTTACACCGATGATAACGGTCACGGTACGCACGTCGCCGGGATTATCGGAGCCCGTAACAACAGCATCGGTACGGTCGGAATCGCTCATGAGGCAAGCATCTATGCCGTCAAAGCACTTGAGGCGAACGGTAGTGGTAGTCTATCAAGCATCATCGCCGGCATTGACTGGTCAATCACAAATGACATGGACATCATCAACTTGAGTCTTGGGACGACAAGCCCCTCGACGACACTCCAACAAGTCGTGGATCGTGCGAATAACGCAGGCATCCTCGTCGTTGCGGCAGCCGGAAACAACGGACGTACCGATGGGTCAGGCGATCTCGTCAACTACCCAGCACGCTACAGTTCGGCAATCGCAGTCGCTGCGACGGATATCAACAACAACCGTGCCTCGTTCTCAGCGACAGGTGGCACAGTCGAAGTCGCGGCACCTGGTGTCAGCATCAATTCAACCCTCTCAAATGGCGGCTACGGTCAAATGAGCGGGACATCGATGGCGACACCTTACGTTGCAGGTAACCTTGCGCTCATGAAGCAAGCCTTCCCAACGTTATCGAGCACGCAACTCCGTACGAAATTATCGCAAGATTCGATTGACCTCGGTACGGCAGGTCGTGACACTTGGTTCGGAAATGGACTCGTCCAAGCCCCTACTTCTGGTGGTACGACACAACCGGTACAAGCACTCACGACGACAGTATCGACTTCAAAGTCATACTACTACGCGGGTGAAGTCGTCTCGATTTCTTCAATAGTACGTAATTCGAATGACCAAGCGGTCGCGAACGCCGATGTCCATGTGACGGTCACACTACCGAACGGCGCGACACTCGTCGGTACAGGCAAGACGAATGCTTCAGGAGCGATCACGTTCACACTCTCCACGAATTCTTGGTCACAACGCGGTACGTATCAAGTGAAGTCTGACGCGACGCTAACTGGTTACACAGCTGGTTCAGCGACGTCTTCGTTCCAACTTCTTTAACCGAAAAAAATCGAGCGCTTCGCTCGACTTCACTGATTGACGAACCACGTCGCATCATACGACCTGGTTCGTCTTTTTTTTGATTCCAATTCATCAGGTAAAGTGTTCAACAAGTACTCTAGTTTTGTAAAACTGATAAAACAAATCCTCATATTTCGTTTTCGGAAGAATAGGTAAACAAAAAACGAACCTTGCATTCGCATGGTCCGTCTGTCTTTAATACTCATTTATGATTGCTTCGCTTCAATCGCCGCATATACTTTTCTCAACTGAACGACGCCTTCGTCAATCACTTCCCCGTCTAGCAAGACGAGCGGATAAAACCATTCGTCCTCTTTAAGTGCCTGGGCGAACTCGTCTTCACTTTGTTCGAAGTCGATGTATTCGAACGAAAAGGATTGCTCTGGATACTTTCGCCCGAGTGCACTTTGTAACCATTCATACGTCTCGGTCGAACTCGGTGCACCGACACAACTTGCACATTGAACTTCAGCCCCATATACCGTAATTTTCATCTTCATTCCCCCTCAAAACCATTATACAAAATCCTTCCCTTACTCGATGATGAAACGCTCAGCGTAAATGATTGAGAAACACTCTCAAACTTGCTAGAATAAAGTAGAACGAGAAAGGGGTAGATACCATGGAAATGTTTGATCAAGTCCAAGAAGTGCTCGATAAATTGCGTCCGTTCTTGCTTCGTGACGGCGGAGACGTCGAACTCGTAGATGTCGAAGAAGGCATCGTCAAGCTCCGTTTGATGGGTGCTTGCGGCAGCTGCCCGTCTTCAACAATCACGCTAAAAGCCGGTATTGAGCGTGCGCTCATCGAAGAAGTACCAGGGATCGTCGAAGTAGAACAAGTATTCTAAGCAAAAAGGGAGACATTCGTCATCCCTTTTTTTCATGCTTCCATTCATCTAAGCTCTCGACCATATAGGTTGGGAGTTTTTCTTGTTCTTGGATAAATGCCGGTCCATGTACACCTGAATTCACATGGAGTGTACGAATGCCACCATTGATTCCAAATAAAATATCTGTGTGATAGTTATCCCCTACCATGACGACATCTTCTTTATTCAACCCAATCATGTCGAGTGCGATGTCAATCATGACCGGTTCCGGCTTTCCGATGAAGAAAGGATCTTTCTCCGTCGTCACGGTCAACACGGACGTGAGTGATCCGTTCCCCGGTAAAAATCCACGTTCGGTCGGAATGGCGATATCCCCATTCGTCGAGATGAATCGAGCCCCCGAACGGATGGCGATTGCGCCTCGCGCCAACTTCTCATACGTGATGTGTCGGTCGAGTCCGATGACCACGTAGTCCGCCTTCGGTTCGTCTGTGACATGAAAACCGCGAGACTCTAACGCGAGACGAAGTCCGTCTTCCCCAATCATATAGACGGTTGCTCCTGGCGACATCTTCTCAATATAAAAAGCCGTCGCCATCGCGCTCGTCAAGACGTTTTCCGCCTTCACGTTTGCGCCCATCGCAATCAATTTATCCGCGATTTGTTGTTGCGTCATCGATGCGTTGTTCGTGACGAACAAATACGGAACGCCCGTCGCTTCTAATTCGTTGACGAAATCAACCGCTGCCTGAACGGGTTCTGTACCGGCATACATCGTGCCGTCTAAATCAAACAAATATCCTTTAATCGGTTCCATCCAATCACTCGCTTTCTGGTAAGAATGCGGACACTGGTCCAAGCTCGACTTCTAAGTAGTGACGAACTTGTTCGGAGAACGCCGTGAAGTCTTGTTTCGACGTCTTCACCCACTCATCAAATTTTGATGCATCGGCGTGCACAAACTCACGAACGTAGTAGGCACGTAATCCGACGAGCGCTTTCGTCGCGTTCGCCGTCGTCTCATCGAGTACGCGCTCATCCAGTAAGATCTCGACAATGTCTTCATAACTGCCCGGATCTCGCATAATGAATCCGTCAATCATCGAGTTCCCAACATCGATGACACCTTCCATAAGAAGGACGGCCATTCGCTGTTTCGCAAGTTCCACCGTGAACGCATCCCCCGTCAATTGATCGGTATGCGCTAACATCGTCTCCATTTGTTCCAGTGTCTGATTAATCTTCTCTCTATTCACAAAATACATGATGATCCCCCCTGCTGTTAATACTAATCTTTTTTCGGTCAGGAGAAAAGAATCTGTCCTATTTACATCATTTATAAAATTGTGATACACTAATCAACGGATTTAAGCCGTAAAAAGTATAACACATTGAATAGAGATAACGTGGAGGGTACAACACTATGGAACGTGAATTAGCATTAGAAATCGTACGGGCAACGGAAGCAGCAGCACTCGCATCATCGAAATGGATTGGACGCGGGCAAAAGAACGAGGCCGATGATGCGGCAACGTCAGCGATGCGAGAAGTTCTTGGAACGGTCAACATGGACGCGACAGTTGTCATCGGAGAAGGTGAACTCGATGAGGCTCCAATGCTTTACATCGGGGAAAAACTCGGAACGACATTCGGCCCGAAAGTTGACATCGCTGTCGATCCACTCGAAGGAACATCCATTGTCGCAAAAGGCCTTGGAGATGCGATGGTCGTCATCGCCGTTGCTGATGAAGGTGCCCTCCTCCACGCACCAGATATGTACATGGACAAGCTTGTCGTCGGTCCAAACTTAAAAGGGAAAGTCTCACTCGACGAACCACTCGAGTCAATCATTGAAAAAGCTGCGAAATATAATAACAAGCGTATCGAAGAAGTAACGGTCATCATGCAAGACCGTGACCGCCACGAACATCTTCGTCAAGCCGTCATGAATGTCGGCGCACGCGTCAAGCTATTCGAAGATGGCGATGTGTCTGCGGGAATCGCTGCTGCCGTCAAATCGAACCCAATCGATATTTTCATCAGTACAGGTGGAGCTCCTGAAGGAGTCATCACAGCCGCTGCTGTCAAAGCGCTTGGTGGAGACATGCAGGCCCGTCTACATCCGATGAACGAAGAGGAATCAGCTCGCGTCATCTCAATGGGAATTGAAGACCCACTTCAACTCCTCACGCTCGACGACCTCGTCAAGAGCGACGACTGCATCTTCGCCGCGACAGGTGTCACGTCAGGTGAGTTGCTCGATGGCGTCAAGTTCTTGACGGACGATATCGTCGAGACGACGTCACTCGTCATGCGCTCGAAGACACGCACGATTCGTAAAGTCGTGGCTGAACATCACTTGTCATTGAAGCCATACTTACAAAAAACTGAAGTCAACGCCTAAAAAAAGCGCCTTGCTCAATATAATGAGCGAGGCGTTTTGTTGATTAGAAGCCTTGTTCCGTTCCGTGCACTGGCTCGTCCGAACCAACTTGATTGTCGCGAATCGAGTCATAGAACGTCGCATACGTTGTCGAGAAGTAAGGCCCGATAAAGAAGAACCCAATCCCTAATGTCAAAATACCGACGAGGAACCATCCGAAGAACGACAAGAAGAGCATGAATGCTTCCATCTTGTGCCCGTCCATGAGACGACGCGATTCCGTGATCGATTCGAGTGCCGAAAGCTCAGGCTGATCACGTAAGATATACGGCGTAAGCGAGTACGAGAATCCTTTGATGATTCCAGGTACGATGAGCAATAACGTCCACAATACGAGGAACACACCCATCACGAAAGACGTGATGACATGTTTCACATAACGTTTTTGGAACGGCTTGAACAATGTCGAGAGTGATGCACCATTTCCGCGTGATACGTTAAGCGCGAGCCATGACCAACCGATGGCAAGTGGCGCAATCAAGATTTGAAGCACGTTCGACACAAAACTTAACGTGACGTCTGTCGATGTGAGTGGCTCTGTAGAATTTGGGTCCACACTTGGAGCAAATCCTTGTGGAATCCCGTTGATGATCATGAACAAGAGCGCCAACCCAGCCATGAGCCACCATTTTCCTTTCAGTGCTTGTCGTGCATGTTGTTTCCATTCAGATCTCATTGTAACCCATCCTTTTTTATAGTCTTCTCTACAGTGTACGTGAAAAGGTTGAAGGACGTTTCAAAAAAACATAAAAAAAGGGAAAGGATTTTTCCCTTTCCGCTTAACGAATCATTACGTTACCTAAAAAGAACTGAGACATGGATAAGATCAACAAGAGGACTCCGAGCGAAAACGCTAGGTGAGATGTAACTTTGAAAACGCGACTCCGTAAAAAAGAGTGGCTGTATTCAAAGCGACGGACGATCAACACATGAATGAGTTCAAAAAGAATGACTGCCGCCGTAAAATAAAAGGTCATCATGATATGAAAGCCAAAAAAGAACATGGCTAGTATCCCTAGTCCGAGATTATGAATTCGATTATGGACATCATCCCGATCCCCGACGGTCGTTTGTACATGTTGCATCCAATCACCTCACTCTAAAAACCAAAACTACGTAGGTATCCTTAATGACAATTTATCACATTTTTCCAACCCTTAAACTCGAAGTCATGACTTTTTACCTAAACGAAATATTTGGAAATTAACTGTAATATAGAAATATAAAAAGTGCTGATTGCTCAGCACTTTACGCATTCGTCTCTTCAGTTTTGTTGAACTTCCGCTTCAACTTCAGTTTCTGCTTCGTTCCACCAAAGACAGGACCACTCTCTTCTTCGTTAATGTCCGTCTCTTTCTTCAGAACGAAATAAGGACATCCGAAATTACAATACTCGTATACATAGTCCATCACGTGATCAATCCGGTTCTCATACGTCGCTAACTTTGATTGCGGTTCATAGAACCCCTTCAAACGTAGCTGTCCGTGTCCCCAGTCACCGACAATATAGTCGTATTTATCAAGCACGTCACTATACCGTGCGATAAACGCTTCTTCATCAAATCCGTCGCGCTTCTCTTCTAAAACGGTATATCCGTGGCGATTCACTCGAATCATCGCTCCCACCTCCACTCTAATATCATAGCATGTCCCGCTATGACGGCTCTATCCTTTTCGAATGACCTCATGACGAGCGACAATCGTCTCTCGCAACACATCCCGTAGTAATTCCGGCATGAAATATCGCTTCGGCTGGTCTGCTAAGTATGGAAGGAGCGGTCCAAACGTCAACATATCGACCGTCGCGACGCGATATGTCCGATTCGGATCTAGCTTTTCTCCCATGACATAGTACTGACCGTCCCGCTGTTCGATTTGATAGTAACTCGGCTCGCCGAGTACGGTGCCTCTGAACCCTAGACCTCTGACGTGCATATTCGTGAACGTTTCCTCGTTTACGTCATGTAAAAATCGTTCGAGCGTCTTACCGTCAAGCGTCAGGACACATGGATTGATTGGATGTGGACAGATCCGATGCAACATGTTTAGCGTGACTTTTCCTGAAGCAAGACCGTCTAGGACGACTCCGGACGGAATGATCCCGACATCGGCTGCACACCATTCGACCATCCCCTCTACAAGCAACTCACCAAGCGGAGAATGCCCGAACCAATCAGATGCATATCCTTCCGTTTCTGCAATCGTGATATCGAGGAGGCGTTCGGCATCTGCCCCTTCTGTATCTAACAACGCCAACGTATCTGGACTATCTGATTGCTGTGACAGTTCGTGGAGGCGAGCTTCTTTTGAAACGACTCCTGACTCACCGAGCGTCAGCGTCACTTCCCCGACATACTTCCCATATTTTCCGGCTTGTGCAATGAGCACTCCGTTCGTCGTCACGCCTTCATCTAAAACGTGATGCGTATGGGCACCGAGGATGACGTCAATGTCAGGATACATGTCTGCTAATCGTTCATCCCCGAAGAAACCGAGATGACTGAGTGCGATGATGACATCACAATGTGCCAACCGCTCTAGCGCTCGCTTTGTCGCTTCGTAAGGCGATTCGATTTGCCAACCAAGTTCGGGATACAACTCTTCATAAGGGGCTGTGACACCAAATAAGCCAATTTTTAACCCATCACGTTCAAGAACAAGCGTTTCTTCGACCCAATCTGGTCGCGACCCGTCTGCTTCATACACATTCCCAAGCAAAATCGGGAACGTCGCCTCTTCATATAACTCGGCTAACCAATCGTGTGGAAACGTGATGCCTTCATTGTTTCCAATCGTGACGGCCGTCGGTTGAAGTCGCTCGAGTAAGCGAACGTTCAACTTCCCACGCGTCACTTCAGTCGCCGGATGTGTGCGATCGGCATGATCCCCTAAATCAAAGTAGAGGGTATCGTCTGTGCGACGTTCTTCTAGAAATGAAACAAGTTTCGGCCATTGGTCGAACTTTGAGTGAAGATCATTGTAATGAAAAATAGTAAGTTTCGTCACGGCCATCCCTTCCTTCTAAAACAGACTAATTTGTCTAGGTGCAAGCTCGTATTCGAGCCCAAGAATTTCAATCAAACGTTTGGCGTTCGGAGCCGCGTCCCCGGCCGAGTTGTTGTTAAAGTATACATACACATCTTTCGCTTCACGGTCAATCTCGCGGAGCGAGGCGGCGAGTTCCTGAAGTTCTTCCTCGCTATAGCGATATAGACAACGGACGTGCCGCCATTCTTGGCTCGTCATGCCCGGCTTTTTGAGCCAACCTGATGTATTACGTCCATGTAATCGAACGACGGCTACCTCAGGGTGCGTCACGACCGGCACGAACGGAATGCTACTCTCTTTCGTCTGGGGTTCATCACAAATCGTATTGATGAATCGCTGTTCCTTTAAAAATTGGAGCGTACGGTCCCGGAACGCTTCAGAGAACCAAGTCGGATTACGAAACTCGATGGCAATCTCATAATCAGAGAGTTCGGCACGGAGTGTTCGCAAATAGTCGAGATGTGGTTTCGATACGTCGAACCAAGGCGGAAGTTGGACGAGTACGGCACGTAACTTTCCTGCCTGTTTCAATGGGTCAACCGAAACACGATAACGCTCAAACAATTCAATAAGTGGCGTTTTCGGTTCACGGTCATGCCCGCTCATTTCCCGGGAAACTTTGACGACGAATTGGAAATGGTCCGGCGTCTCAGCATTCCACTTCTCGAAATTTTTCACGGGCTGTATCGCATAAAATGTCGAATCGACTTCAACGGTCGGGAAATGACCCGCGTACGTCGATAGTTTATGTTTTCGTTCCTCTGGGGTCGTATATAACAGATCGTGGTCACCCCACCCAGTCACACCAACGTAAATCATAGCGTCCTCCTTTATGACTCCGAAATGACGGTCGCTTTCCGTTTCGACCAGTTCCATGTGCCTGTATACGTAATGAGCAACAAGATCAGCCCCATGATGAACGGATAGCGCATATCAATATCAAACGCAATACCCGCGAGTGTCGGTCCTAAAATATTTCCGATGCTCATATAGGCGTTGTTCATCCCCATCGCGAGTCCCTGCTCGTTTCCGGCAAGTTTTGAGACGAGCGTGTTCAATACCGGGCGCAAGATAGACGTCGACAAGAAAATGACGAGTGTCACTGCAAAGAACAACATATACGTTCCCGCGAAGAGGGATAATAAGAAACCAAACGCCGCGAGCGCGATAAAGGCGAGGACGACTTTGACCTCTCCCATCAGCTCGACTAAGCGGTCTACCGCGAACAGTTGGACGATGACGCTGACGACGCCCGTTCCCGTCACCATGATCGCAATCTCTTGAGGCGTCGCGCTGAACATTTCACTGACGTATAATCCAAGCACTGATTCATACGCCATGAGTCCGAACGCCATGACTAAGTTGATCAATAACACGAAGAAGTATGGTTTACGTGTCGACATGACCAATTGTGTCGGTAATGATTCCTTTATTTTCGGTGCCACGTAAGGAGCACGGTCCGGTTCTTTTAAAAGAAGAACGGATGAGATGACAGCAATGAACGAAACGATTGCTGAGACGAGTAGTGGTGTCTTTAGCCCGAACTCGGCAAAAAATCCACCAATCCCTGGTCCGACGACAATTCCTAATGACATTGCCGCGGAAATATAACTGTTTCCTCGCGCTCGCTGTTCGAGCGTCGTGATATCCGCCACATAGGCAAAGATGGCCGGAATCAATAACGCGGCCCCGACTCCCCCAATGGCACGCGACACGAGCAGGATTGTTAAATTATCCGATAGGTAGAAGACACCCATCGAGATGGTAAATCCGATGAGACCTAAAATAATCATCAAGCGACGACCATAAACGTCTGCCCATTTCCCCGCAATCGGTGACATGACGAGCTGAGCACCCGCGAATACGGAAATCATCAATCCGGCAGCGGTTCCCCCTTCGCCAATCATCTTTAAGTAATCCGGAATAATCGGGATGATAATCCCGAAGCCGGCGACGGCGATAAACATATTTAACATGAGGATCGCCAATTGATTTTTTTGTTTTGTTGTCAACGCGTGTCACTTCCTTTTCATCTTTCCATTTTACTGTTTGAGCTCACATATGGGCAAACAATAAGACAGAAAAAAGCCCATCCTTGACCAAAGGATGGGCTAGACTTATGAGATGCGTGACTGAGCAAGTGATTCTTGCGATGCACCCTTCGGAAGAAGGAGTGTGATCACGTAGACGATCATCGTTGGAACCGCCCAAGCAAGACCGATTTCCGCCATTGGCAAGTTTGAGATCCAAGAAGTGACCGCAGACGGCTGGATTCCGTTCCACGTTTCAAACAACGAAAGAACGAGTGCCGTGTAAATCGTAGCCTTCATCGCCACACCAGGGTTGCGTTGAAGTCGTTCTGTCACCGACACGAGCACGAGCGCGATCATGACCGGATAGAGAAGCGTGAGAAGTGGGACCGCGATTTGGATCAACGTGCCCAATCCGACGAGTGAGATCAAATAGCCGAACAATGTAGTCGCGATGACGACATGGTGGTATTTGAGTGAATCAAACTGGTTGCTGATGAAGCGTGAGAACTCTGAGATGAGTCCGACCGCTGTCGTCAAACAAGCGAGGAAGACCGCTAACCCGAGAGCGAGCATTCCGACTTGTCCGTATGACGTACCAGCGAACGCTTGGAGAAGGCTTGCACCACTCGTTGTTCCTTCTGCGACCGTCATATTCGCACCGATCGATCCGAGCGAGATGTAGACGAGCATCAAACAGGTAACCGCGAGCATCCCTGCTGAGCGAAGGAGTGAAGACGCTTCTTTTTGGTCACTCAATCCATTAGCTTTCAACGTGACGAGGACGATTGCCCCAAAGACGAGGGCCCCGAATACATCCATCGTCAAATAACCTTGTTGGAAACCTTGGCCGAGTGCGCCAACCCATGTCTCAAATCCTTCTGCTGGAGCTCCTGGCTCCCCGAGTGGAGCGACAAGGTTCGTGATTCCAATCGCTGCGAGCAAGAACAAGAGGATTGGTGTGATGATTCGTCCGATGACTTCAATCAACTTTTGAGCACGAAGCGTCAAGAAGAACGTCAACCCGAAAAAGACGGTCGAACTCATCGCGAGTGTCAAAGTTGAAGGTGCGTCGAGAAACGGAACAAGTCCCATTTCATACGTGACAGCGGCCGTACGTGGGATTCCGAAGAATGGCCCGATGGCTACGTACATCAATCCCGTCAAGACGAGCGCGAGACGTTTAGGAATGTAACGAGCAATTTGGTCTGTTCCGCCGCCGACCCGAGCGACTGCGAACAAAGCAAGAAGTGGTAAACCGACACCCGTAATGACGAACCCGATCATCGCCGGTACGAGGTTTTCCCCCGCCAAGGCGCCGAGTTCTGGTGGGAACAGCAAGTTCCCGGCCCCAAAGAATAAAGCAAAAATCGTAAACGCTAACGGGAACAATGTCGATTTTTTCATACAACTACCTCCATACACTTGATATTCCGAACGAATTAACAAAAAAATAATAACTAAATTTTCTGACAATATATCGCTTGGTCTATTCCATTATACACACTTCCTATCGTTTGACCACCCCATCTCCAAAAATCGAGGTTTATTTTTTTGAAATGTGGATTTCACTAAAAATTCTCCTTCGACATGAAGGAGAATGTAAGCGTTTAATAGCGAATTTCGAACTTCCGGAATCCTTGATCATCTGTTTTCGCCTCGTCAATTCGCTCGACGCCGACGAAACGATTTCCGTCTTTTAAAGCTTTTTGAAATGACTCAATGTCTTCACTTGTGCCTTCAACATGAAGTTCGACCGTCCCGTCATTCAAGTTTCGCACCCATCCTTTGATTCCGTATTGGCGAGCGGACTCTTGGGAAAAGTATCGAAACCCGACGCCTTGGACACGTCCAGATACAATCAAATGTTTGGCGACTCTCATTCTATATTCCTCCTTTATTTTGACAAAGATGTTTAGAGGCCCTTACTTTAGGAAACAGTATTTAAGTAAAATAATGGAATTGGAGTGGTTATATGAATGCAGTTATCGATATCGTCACGAGTTTTTCGAATTGGCTTTGGGGCGTGCCAATCATCTCGTTACTCGTCTTGTCTGGTGTGTTTCTCACGATCAAACTTGGTTTCTTTCAGTTTCGCTATCCAATCTACATATTTAAGCAAACATTCGGCAGCATCTTTAAAAAACCAAAAGGTGAAGGCGACATAAGCCCGAGACAAGCCTTAACGTCAGCGCTCTCTTCAACAGTCGGGGCCGCGAACATCATCGGTGTACCTGCAGCGATCATGTTCGGGGGACCGGGTGCCATCTTCTGGATGTGGGTCATCGCCATCATCGGCATGGCCATCAAGTTCTCGGAGAGCGTACTGGCCGTGCACTATCGTGAAAAGAATGATGCCGGCGAATTTGTCGGTGGACCTGTCTACTACATATCAAAAGGCCTTCGTTGGAAATGGCTTGCGACTTGGTTCGCCTTTGCCCTCATGATCGAACTCATCCCGAGTATCATGGTACAGGGGAACGCTGTCAGCTCCGCAGTCCGTGAGACGTTCAACGGAAACACGCTCATCACCGGCATTGTCGTTGCCGTTCTTGTCGGCATCATCGTCTTCGGTGGTTTGAAACGGATTGCGAAAGTGACCGAGATCGTCGTTCCTGGAATGGCACTCGTCTACGTCGGAGCCGGACTCATCATCGTGTTGATGAACCTGTCTGAGATTCCAAACGTGCTCAGTCTTATTTTCTCTTACGCGTTCGAGCCGATGGCCGCGTTCGGTGGTTTCGCCGGAGCCGCAGTCGCCGAAACAATTCGTTGGGGCTTCGCCCGCGGTCTATACTCGAATGAAGCAGGTCTTGGGACGGCACCAATCGCCCATGCCGCTGCACAGACGGATCACCCGGTGCGCCAAGGATTCTGGGCGGTCATCGGAATCGTCATCGATACGTTGATCATTTGTAGTACGACAGCCTTCGTCGTCTTGTCTTCAGGCGTTTGGACGGCTGATGGGGCAATGGAAGACCCAGCAGCATTGACGACGATCGCCTTCCGTGAATACTTTGGGTATACGGGAAGTTTACTCGTCACCATCTCCCTTATTTTCTTTGTGCTCTCGACAATCATCGTCATTATCTTTTACGGCTCGCGTCAGGCGGAGTACTTGTTCGGTTTGACAGCAGGAAAAATCATGAAAGCCGTCTATATCGTCTCCATCGTCATCGGTTCGATCGGAGGGGCTCAAATGATTTGGAACTTCCTCGACTTGATGCTCGCGATGATCCTCATCCCGAACATGATTGCTGTATTGTTACTCAGTAGCGAAGTGAAGCGATTAACGACCGAATTCTTCACGTCCGAGAAGTACTATAAGAAAGATATCGCCGAAGAAGAGGCGTCTTAACCAACAATCCGACTGCTCACGCAGTCGGATTGTTTTAGGTTGCCGGTTCGACTTTCTCGATTCCAGCCTTGATGGCTTGTACCGAGGCGTCAAATTTCTGCTGTTCTTCGTCCGTCAATTCAATCTCGATAATCTTGCGAATACCGCTCCGGTCAATCAAGGCTGGTACGCCGATATGCACGTCACTCGCCCCATACTCGCCTTCTAAATGAGCCCCAATCGTGACGACGGAATTTTCATTTCGAACGATGGCCCGGATGATACGTAGCAAGCCGACCCCAATCGCATAATAAGCGGCACTCTTATACTCGATAATCTGATAAGCAGCGTCGCGTACATCTGTATAGATGGATTCCAAGTCCTCAAACTGATACTGTTCGTTCTCTGCCAACAGTTCATCGATACTCTTTCCATAGATGCGCGCGTTGTTCCATGCGACAAATCCCGTATCGCCATGTTCCCCCATATAGTAGGCGTGGCAGTTTCGTGGCGACAACTCGAAATAGTCTCCGAGCTTGTAACGGAGTCGCGCCGTATCGAGGACGGTCCCTGATCCGATGACACGTTCTTTTGGTAGACCCGATGCTTTCCAAGCGACATGCGCCATGACATCGACCGGGTTCGTCGCGACGACTAAGATGCCGTCAAATCCACTCTTCATCAAGTCTTGTGTCACGGTACGGACGACTTTCGCATTTTGCTCGACGAGGTCCATCCGTGTCTGCCCGAGTTTTTGCGCGGCTCCTGCCGTGATGACGACGATATCTGCATCTTTACAATCCGAATAGTCCCCTGCCCAGATTCGGACCGGTGTCGGGGCGAAGGAGATGCCGTGATTCAGGTCCATTGCCTCCCCTTCTGCTTTGGCATGATTCGAGTCGATTAAGACGAGCTCTTCACAAAGGGCTGCCGTTGACAATTGATAAGCAAAACTGACCCCGACCCAACCGGCACCGATGACGGCGATGCGAGTGATGTCTTTCGGGTCAATATCATCTTTATGCGGAATACGTGTCATATAGATCCTTCCTTTCTATATCATTCTCTTTTTAGCATACCCGACTCTTCCATCTTTAACGACAAAAGCCGCATGAAAAATACACGAATACATTAAATTTTATTGTACAAAAGGCGAGTGACCCAGCATCAATCGGGTCACTCGCCTTTTCTCTTTTCTAAGCTAAACTTAGTCAGAGGTTTTTCACTGTTTTGAAGCAATGTTAAGATCTTACTTCAAAGATTTTTAAAAATACAATATACGGACAATTTTTAATATACTCCATAATGAGACAAATGAATATGTTGCCACAATACTCCAGTACAATTTGGGATTACTGAGCTTTTCAAAGTAATAAACACTTAAAAATGTAATAAAAACAGAAAATACTGGAGCCCAAAAAAGAGCTGAAAGAAACAGTAGTGCAAAATTTTTAGTTGGAATGAATAAAATTAACTCATCAATTAAAATCCACCAAAAAATAAACGAAAGAAATATAAATAAAATTTTTTTCAATATAACCTCCATAAGCAACGATATTCGTTATGACTACTTTTATTTATTAAATATCCTACTTCGATTCAAAGATTCCTGTATTCCGAACATAACCAAAAATTTGAATCGTCTCACTTTCCAGAATGAACGGAATTTTTTCTCTCTCTAAAATTGAAATGAGTTCGGTGGACATATCACAAACATCTGGGTCAAGAATCACTCCCTTATAGAGCAGTACGCTTGGTCGCAAACGAATCCATTCGATTGAGCGTAAACGGGATTCCAGCCAAATCTCATCCCACTCTCCCCACGATATTTCATACTCGGATAACAAATCACTTGGAAATAACGTATCCTCCCCTAAGTATTTCATTTGATACGGCGGCGCATACGTCAACGCTTCAGAGACAGCTCGATTGAGACGTTGCCATTTTGTCTCGTTCATTACCGATGTCAATTGGTGTCTCTCTATGTATTGCAGTTCTTCTCGTCGGTTCATGCTGTTGAACCTTCTATCATAAGCACTAATTTTTCAATCGTTCGTAATACTTCTTTACGATTCTGCTTGCGTTTCATCCAAGCGGGTAATCGACTTTCGAGACTACGGTTCGTTCCCTCGCTCGTCCGAATCTTTGCCTCGATATAATCCTTAATATAGTTGAGGTGTTCACGGTTGTAAGCCCATAACACATGACCACAACAACCTGTTTGTAAAAATAGCGGCAAACCAAAATGAACATCGATTGGTTCTCCGACGTACTTCGTACCGCTCTCCTTCATTTGCAAATGACCGCAATGAAGACAACTGAGGCGCACCTCATCATTCTTCTCCCACACATCAGCCTGTCCCCCACATCTCGGACAAATGATAAGCATGGGATTCATGAATGAATAAATCTCTCGGCTCTCTACTAAAAATCGATGGGTCACGTTATCGCCTCCTTATTTCATTATACAAAAAACCAGCGAAGCTTCGCTTCGCTGGTTTCAAAGTCACGATTATCCAATCGAACCTTCCATCTCGAACTTGATGAGACGGTTCATTTCGACCGCATATTCCATTGGCAATTCTTTTGTGAATGGCTCGATGAAGCCCATAACGATCATTTCTGTCGCTTCTTCTTCCGAGATTCCACGGCTCATGAGGTAGAAGAGTTGCTCTTCTGACACTTTTGAGACTTTCGCTTCGTGCTCGAGCGACACTTGGTCGTTCAAGATTTCGTTGTACGGGATTGTATCTGACGTTGACTCGTTGTCCATGATGAGCGTGTCACACTCGATGTTCGAGCGCGCGCCCTTCGCCTTACGGCCGAAGTGGACGATTCCACGATACGATACTTTTCCGCCTTGCTTCGAAATCGATTTCGAGACGATTGACGAAGACGTGTTCGGTGCGAGGTGAATCATTTTCGCTCCAGCGTCTTGGTGCTGTCCTTTACCAGCGAGGGCGATTGAGAGTGTCATCCCACGTGCGCCTTCCCCTTTCAAAATGACAGCTGGGTATTTCATCGTGAGTTTCGATCCGATGTTTCCATCGATCCACTCCATTGATCCACCCGCTTCACAGACTGCACGTTTCGTTACCAAGTTGTAGACGTTGTTCGCCCAGTTCTGGATTGTCGTGTAACGGCAGTATGCATCTTTGTTGACGAAGATCTCAACGACCGCTGAGTGAAGCGAGTTCGTTGTGTAAACCGGTGCCGTACATCCTTCGACGTAATGAACCGATGCGCCTTCGTCGACGATGATGAGCGTACGCTCGAACTGACCCATGTTTTCCGAGTTGATACGGAAGTAGGCTTGAAGCGGTTGCTCGAGTTTTACACCTTTTGGTACGTAGATGAACGAGCCACCCGACCAAACAGCTGAGTTGAGGGCCGCGAACTTGTTGTCTGTCGGCGGAATCAACTTACCAAAGTACTCTTTGAAGATTTCTTCGTCTTCTTTGAGTGCTGTGTCTGTATCTTTGAAGATGACACCTTTGGCTTCGAAGTCTTCTTGCATGCTGTGGTAGACAACCTCAGACTCATACTGAGCCGAGACACCTGCCAAGTATTTTTGCTCTGCTTCTGGGATACCGAGCTTGTCAAACGTACGTTTGATTTCTTCTGGTACCTCATCCCATGAGCGTTCTGTCTTTTCAGATGGTTTGACATAGTAAGTGATTTCGTCGAAATCAAGTGCCGAGAGGTCTCCGCCCCATGTCGGCATCGCCATCTTGTTGAAGTGATCCAACGACTTCAAACGGAAGTCGAGCATCCATTGTGGCTCTTCTTTCATGCGCGAGATCGTCTCTACGATTTCTGTCGTCAAGCCGCGGCCTGAACGGAAAATCGAAACGTCCCGATCATGGAAGCCGTATTTATAATCGCCAATTTCCGGCATGTTCTTTGCCATATCGGTCTCCTCCTTCTCCTTACGCGTCCTCGTCTACTCCTTTTTCAAGCGCCTTCCACGCGAGCGTGGCACACTTGATTCGAGCCGGGAATTTCGATACGCCTGAGAGCGCCTCGATATCACCGAGGTCAAACGTATCCGTGTCGTACTCTTTGCCTTGAACCATTTCAGAGAAGATGTTAGCGAGTTGAAGCGCCTCTTCTACTGTTTTTCCTTTGACGATTTGGGTCATCATCGATGCCGAGGCGAGACTAATCGAGCAGCCTTCTCCTTCAAACTTCGCATCTTTGACGATGTCGTCTTCGACTTGTAGTTGAAGACGAAGCGAATCCCCACATGTCGGGTTGTTCAAGTCCACCGTCACGCCATCTTCGATGACGCCACGGTTTCTTGGGTTTTTATAGTGATCCATGATGACCTGGCGGTACAACATGTCGAGATTATTAAAACTCATAATTGAAATACTCCTTCGTTTGACGTAATCCCTCGATGAAACGGTCGACCTCTTCTTTTGTGTTGTACAAATAGAAGCTCGCCCGTGCCGTCGATGATTGCTTCAAAAGACGCATGAGTGGTTGTGCACAGTGGTGACCGGCACGAACCGCGATGCCTTGCATATCGAGAACGGTCGCGAGGTCATGCGCATGCACGTCCTTCAAGTTGAACGTAACGAGACCGACGCGATCTTCAGGACCGTAAATCTCGATCCCTTCAATCGTTTTCATCTGCTCGATCGCGTAAGACGCGAGTTCACGTTCGTGTGCTTCGACGTTCTCAAGCCCGATTTCTTCTAAGAAATCGATGGCTGCCGCAAGTCCGACCGCCCCAGCAATGATTGGTGTTCCCGCTTCGAAGCGGTACGGAATGTCTTTCCACGTCGATTCATACAAATCGACATAGTCGATCATCTCGCCACCGAACTCGACCGGTTCCATGTTTTTGAGAAGTTGTTTCTTCCCGTATAAGACACCGATTCCAGTCGGTCCGAGCATCTTATGTCCAGAAAAGGCAAGGAAGTCACAGTCGAGCGCTTGAACGTCCAGTTTACGATGCGGTGCACTTTGTGCGGCATCGACGACCATGACGGCACCTTTCTCATGCGCGAGTCGAGCGACTTCGGCAATCGGATTGATTGTACCGAGCACGTTTGAGACGTGGCTCATCGCGACAATTTTTGTCCGGTCCGATAAGACGGCTTGAACGGCATCCAGTGTGACACGTCCGTCCGGCGTGAGTTCGACGTAACGAAGCGTCGCGCCTTTGCGCTTGGCAAGTTGTTGCCACGGAATCAAGTTCGCATGGTGTTCCATCGGAGTGAGGACGATTTCGTCGCCTTCACCGACATTTGCATCTCCGTAGCTCGATGCGACCAAGTTGATGGCCGTCGTCGTCCCACGTGTGAAAATGATTTCTTCAGGAACCGCCGCATGGATGAAAGAACGGACGCGTTCGCGTGCTCCTTCATACGCATCCGTCGCTTGCGTCCCGAGCGTATGGACGCCACGATGCACGTTCGAATGATTGCGACGATAATAGTCCTCGATCGCCTCGATGACAGCGAGCGGCTTTTGTGAGCTCGCCGCGCTATCAAGATAAACGAGCGGGTGTCCATTGATTTCCTGATCTAAAATCGGAAACTGTTCACGAATCGAGGCGTTCAACATCTTAACGTACTTTCCCTTCGATGACTTCGCGGAGACGGTCTTTGACCGAATCGATTGCGAGTTCTTCGACGACAGGCGTCAAGAATCCGTGGATGATTAAACGCTCTGCCTCTTGGCGAGACAAACCACGGCTCATCAAGTAGTACAATTGAACATCATCGACACGGCCGACTGATGCCGCGTGACCTGCCATAACATCATCTTCATCGATGAGAAGAATCGGGTTGGCATCCCCACGTGCTTTTTCAGAGAGCATCAAGACGCGCTCTGTTTGAACACCGTTCGATTTTGACGCGCCGTGGTGGATCATCGATGTCCCGCTGAAAATCGCAGTGGCTGCGTCTTTTTGGACACCGTGAATCAAGATGAACCCTTCAGATGCTTTTCCGAAGTGGTCGGTACGGATGTTGAAGTTTTGTTTTTGTGCACCGCGACCGATTGTCACAGCTTTTGTATCCGAATACGTGTTGTCTCCGACGAGGTGAGTCTTCGTCTCGACGACCGAGTTCCCGTCATTCATGTGACCGAGCGCCCAATCGAGGCGACCGTTCGCATAGACGACACCGCGACGGTTCATGAACGTGAGGGCTGATTCAGCGAGCTGATCGACACCACCGAAGACGACTTTCGCGTTCTCTCCAGCGAATACTTCCGTCACGACGTTGACCGTGTGCGGTTCGTTCGTACCAGAGAGGAAGTTTTCGATGTATGTCACTTCACTGCCTTCGTCAGCGACGAGGATCGTGTGGTGATAGAGGGCACCGTTCGCCTGTTCCATCGTGAAGATGGCTTGAAGCGGATCTTTCAATTGTGTGTTTTTCGGTACGTAGATGAACGCCCCACCGTTTGTGAGGGCAGCGTTCAACGCCGAAAGACGTTCTTCATCGACACGTACGCCTTCCGTCATGAAGTATTTCTCAACAAGCTCAGGATGTTGCTCCATCGCTTCTTTGATTCCCATGAACAAGACGCCTTCTGGCATCGACAATTCGTTATAGACGACATGACCGTTGCGTTCAACGAGCACGTTTGTCCGGTGGTCTCCGAGAAGTGATTCGATGTCAGCCGTCAAACCGTCTTTCGGTTCGAGATTGACATCACCCGCTGCGAAGTCCCATTTATCAATCTTAATCTTTTCAACTTTTGGCAAAGCAAGTGTCGGCGCAAGTTCTGCTGCCTCTTTACGTCGGTTGACCATCCATGCTGGTCCGCCGAGCGCTTCTGCACGTGCCGACAACGCTTGTGCATCCAATTCAAATTGTACGGTCATCGTACAGCCTCCTTACGCTTCTGTGTCTACTGTCATTCCGAGTTCTTGCTTCACCCAGTCGTAACCTTCTGCCTCGAGTCGCTGTGCGAGCTCTTTGCCACCAGACATGACGATTTTACCTTCCATCATGATGTGTACGAAGTCTGGTTCGATATAGTTGAGGAGACGCTGATAGTGCGTGATGATCAAGCAGCCGAACTCTTCTGAACGCATTTCGTTGACACCTTTTGCGACAACTTTAAGCGCATCGATATCAAGACCTGAGTCGATTTCATCCAAGATGGCGATGTTCGGTTGGATCATCATCATTTGAAGAATTTCGTTACGCTTCTTCTCACCACCTGAGAATCCTTCGTTTAAGTAACGGTGTGCCATTTCTGAAGGGATTTCGAGAAGTTCCATCTTCGCATCGAGTTCACGGATGAACTTCATGAGTGAGATTTCTTGACCTTCTTCACGACGTGAATTGATTGCTGAACGCAAGAAGTCTGCGTTTGTCACACCGCTGATTTCAGCCGGGTACTGCATCGCAAGGAACATTCCTGCTTGTGCGCGCTCGTCGACTTCCATCTCGAGGACATCTTCGCCGTTTAATTCGACGCTTCCCCCAGTGACCTCATAAAGTGGATGACCCATGAGTGCTGATGCGAGTGTTGATTTACCAGTCCCGTTTGGACCCATGATGGCATGAATTTCGCCACCTTTAATTTCTAGGTTAAGACCTTTGACAATCTCTTTTCCTTCGATTGAGACGCGGAGGTCATCAATTTTCATTTGTGGTACGTTAGACATTCGGATACCCCTTCCGTATTTTCTCGCCATAGTGAATGGCGTAGATTAGATATATTCTAATCTTAGACTAGTCATTTTTTTATTTCAAGCGACTCACCTTAGAATTCATTCTCAATAGAATGATAAAAGTTGAGAATGCTAATAGTAGGAAATCAAGACATTATCCGGCATTCTCTTCGACAAGTGCGAGGACGGCTTTCCGCTCCCTCACAGCAGCCGCGAAGAAGAAGGCACCACATCCCGTCAACACCGCCAAACTTCCGAACACCGGAAGCGATGATTGGCCAAACGTATCGAGTAACACCCCACCGATAATCGGTCCGATTGTTTGACCGAGTGACGTCAATCCCATCGCCCCAAAATAAGTTCCCCGTAAATGTTCGGGAGCCAGTTCATCCGTCAATACATCTGTCATCGTGAACATCAACACTTCGCCGACCGTGAAAATGGCCATCGCAACGAATAACACCCACTCCACTGTCGCAAATCCGATGAGCAAGAGTCCGAACGACAATGTCGAGATTCCAAAAAAGAGTGACTTGATCGGAGAGACACGAATCCCGAAACGCATAATCGGATACTGGACGATGAGCACCGTGACGGCGTTCGTCGTCAATAAGTAAGCGAACAATCTCGAACCGTCTTCTAACCCGTCGCTTAATGCGATGAATTGAGGAAGTGTCGAATTGAATTGACTGTAACCAATAATTGCAAAGATCATTCCGATGATGACCGCACGGAATGTCCGGTCGTCTCGTAGGACGCGAAACGTCTCCGTCAAACGTGGCCGTGCCTTGACCCCGTCTCCCTCTTCAAACGGATACTTATAAAACAGGATCGAGATGATGATTCCATACAATATGTATACTGCCGTCACGACAAAGAATGCGGTCTTTACACCGGTGAGCGATAAGACGACCGCCAAGAGTGGCCCGATGGCCGCGGCGATATTGATCATGAAGTAACGGACGTTGTAGACGATGACCCGTTGGTCTGCCTGCGTCGTGTCACTGATGAGTGCCCGCGAAGCCGGTTCTAAGAAAGATCGCGACATGCCCATCAACATCGATAACATATAAAACCAAAACAGTTCGGTCGCGAGCGCGAGACCAGCGAACGTGACGGCATTGAGCACGATGCCAATCAACATGAGCTGTTTTCGCCCATATCGGTCAGAGAGTGTCCCCCCAAAGAAGCTCATGAACAGACCCGAAAGTGCCGTCACGGCAAAGATCGTTCCAATCACACTCGCCGAAAAGCCGAGCGTGGCCAGATAGATCGCAAAAAATGGCATGACGAAAAACGTCGCCAGTCGTGCAAAAAACATCCCGAACAGGACGCCCCACGTCAGTGGATGAATCTGTCTGAGCTTCATCCAAATCCCCCCTTTTCTTTCATATATGTAGTGTACTTCTCTTTATGAAAGAACACTAGACAAAAAAAGACCCAGGGGATGACCCCTGAGTCGAGACTGCTTATTGTTGTACCGGTACGACCGCACCTTTGTATTCGTCTAAGATCCACTGTTGTGTCTCTTCAGAAGTCAATACTTCGAGGAGTGCTTTGACGCGCTCATCTTCTTCGTCCCCTTCACGTGTGACGATCAGGTTGACGTATGGTGAGTCCTCGCCTTCAAGTGCGATGGCATCTTCAAGTGGGTTGAGACCTGCGTCGATTGCGTAGTTCGTGTTGATGAGGACCGCATCGCCTTCTCCGTTGTTGTAAGCTGTCGGAAGAAGTGCTGCTTCAACGTCTGTTTTGAACTTCAAGTCTTTCGGATTGTCAATGATGTCAGAGACTGTCGCATCGACCGTCTTGCCTTCAGCAAGTGTGATGAGACCTTCTGATTGGAGCATCGTGAGAATTCGTCCGTGGTCAGCGACCGATGAACTCATGATGATTTCTGCGCCTTCAGGAAGTTCGTCGAGCGATTTGTATTTTTGTGAGTACACACCGATTGGCTCGATGTGAACGCCACCCGCAGATGCGAATTTATAGTCTTTGTTTTCAGCCATTTGTGACTTGAGGTATGGCTCGTGTTGGAAGTAGTTCGCATCGAGCTCACCGCTTGCGAGCGTCTTATTCGGAAGCACGTAGTCTTGGAACTTCTTGATTTCGAGTTTGTAGCCTTTTGCTTCATATTCTTCTTGTACGTGCTCTAAAATCTCAGCGTGCGGTACGTTCGACGCACCGACAATCAATGTTTTTTCATCGCCAGAACCTGTTTCTGCCTCTTCTCCGCCGCAAGCCGCGAGAACTGTGAATGCTGATAAAGCTGTCAATCCGAGTACTGTTTTCCAAGTTTTCATTATGAATCCCTCCAAATGGTGTATGTGTAATTAAGCTGAACGTTTATCAATTTTTGTGACGAGTCGGTCACCGATGAACTGGATGACGAACACGATGATCAAGATGAGCACCGTCGCCACGAACGTGACGTCGTTTTGTGAGCGTTGGAAACCTTCCAAGAAGGCCAAGTTCCCGAGTCCGCCGCCTCCGACGACACCGGCCATCGCCGTATAACCGACGATTGCAACGATGGTCACCGTGAGTCCTGAAACGATTGCCGGAAGAGCTTCCGGAATCAAGACTTTATAAATAATTTGCCATTTCGTCGCGCCCATCGATTCCGCTGCCTCGATGACGCCACGATCGACTTCACGAAGGGCAAGTTCGACCATACGGGCGTAGAACGGTGCAGCTCCGATGATGAGTGCCGGAAGCGCCGCCGTCGAACCGAGCATCGTACCGAGCAGGAACAACGTGAACGGGATGAGTAAGATGATTAAGATGATGAACGGGATCGAACGGAACACGTTGACGATCGCGCTGACGAAGACGTAAATTGGACGATTCTTCAATAATAGCGATTCGTTTGTAATATAAAGAATCAAACCTAAAGCGAGTCCAATCACAAACGTCGCGACACCCGCGACGAGCGTCATGTACAACGTCTCCCATGTCTGTTCCATCATGATTTGCCAGTCTACGTTAGGAAACATCGCTTTCCACCTCCACTTCTACTGATTGCGAACGAATCGACGCGATGGCGCGTTCGATTTCTCGTGCTTCCCCAATCAATTGGATGAATAGCGTGCCGAGCGCACCGACTTGTGACTGGGTCACGTTCCCGCCGATGATGTTGAATCCGATGTCGTGCGTCTTAAGGACGTCAGACAAAATCGGTTGTTCTGCCGTTTCGTTCAAGAATTTCAATTTGACGATTTGCCCACTCGGATAGCGTGCTTTCAAATGTTCGAACGTGAGCGACAGATCGTCGACTGCCCCGATTTGTTTCACGAATTCTTTTGTGATTGGCTGCTCCGGATGTTGGAACACGTCAGAGACTTGACCTGTCTCAACGACTTTCCCTGCCTCCATCACGGCGACGCGATGACAAATCTTTTGGATGACGTGCATCTCATGCGTGATGAGGACGATTGTCAATCCGAGCTTCTTATTGATGCTGACGAGCAGTTCAAGAATCGAATCCGTCGTCTTCGGGTCGAGCGCGCTTGTCGCTTCGTCACAGAGGAGCACCTCTGGATTTGTAGCGAGCGCGCGGGCAATCCCGACTCGCTGTTTTTGACCGCCGGATAATTGTGACGGATAGCTGTCTTCGCGACCTGATAGTCCGACGAGCTCGACGAGTTCCTGGACCCGACGCTTCCGCTCACTTGCCGGTACCCCGATCAATTCGAGTGGGAAGCTGATGTTTTCTGCGACCGTGCGCGACCACAGAAGGTTAAAGTGCTGGAAGACCATCGAGACGTTCTTGCGAACCCCTCGTAATTCTTTCGGGCTGAGCTTCGTGAGCTCACTCCCGGCGACCTCGATTTCACCGCTAGACGGTGATTCGAGACGGTTGAGCAATCGGATGAGCGTCGACTTCCCCGCCCCCGAATATCCGATTATTCCAAAAATTTCACCGCAATCAATCGTTAGTGATACATCATCGACCGCCTGGACACGACCATTCTTCGTATCGAACCATTTGGCGACGTTTCGTAATTGAATCAATACATTTCCCTCCTGACAACAAAAAAAGCGCGCACGTTTGAGCAAACGTGCGCACTTTATCGTACGGACAACGATTGCTCTCATCTCTCAAGGTTTCTCACCTTGCTGGAATTAGCACCATTTCGGATTGCTCCGCGGTTGCTGGGCGTCATAGGGCCAGTCCCTCAGCCTCTCTTGATAAGAGTGTTGTGTATTCGATTAGCTTTATCATAGCGACAGCTTTTTCTGCTGTCAAATCATTTTTTCAAAAAAATCAAAAAAAGGTGCCGTCCGAGGACGACACAGAACGTAGCACCTTGAGTCACGGAAGGACAGCCCATAGATGAAAATCTTTTGCCCGTTCAAGATTTACATCCTTATATGGGGGAGATTCACCAATCATCACTCGATCTTGATTTGGACCGTGCGATTATACGGAACGTCTTTCTTCGCTTGATTTTTTTGGGGGACAATCGAAGGGAAGACTGACGTGTATTCGTATAAAGGTAGCAGCGGCTTCACCAAAACGTCTTGATGTCGGGAATATCGCGTCCTATTTTGTGTTCAAGTAAGATGTTGTAATGAATATACCATTCGTGAACTTTCTGTGTCAACTGATTATTTAAAATTTTCAGATTATTCTAATGTTCCTCTCTCACTTTACGAAAGAGAGGACGTGTTGAACGTTTTGAAAAGCGTAAAGACGATCCCGAACCTCGCCATTTTCAAGCTTTAACAGCGCTGGGACGCTCATCACCTGATAAGCTTCAAGTTCTTTTGGGATATAGTTCGCATCGCGCTTTTCAATCTGAATTTCAGGGTCGACCGCCTCGACAACCGTCAACATTTTCTCCGCGACAGCGCATGTACCACACATTGGGGCGTATATATATAAGTATCCGTCTGTAATCATTTTTCTCACCTCTCTTGTCATTATAATAGTCGTTCGAGTCCCGTTCAAAAATCGTGCTCTCGTGAAATTTCAGAATTTTTCAATGATTCTCTTGACTCTTCTGTCTGATAGGAATAATATGGGTTCTAACTTTATCGCTTTTGTACATAACAGCAAAGAAGAAGGACAGGTGAATGAATGATGACGGAACAAGCAACTGGTACGACAAAGCAATTTACGATGAACGTCTTAAACGGTCTCAGCATGGCGATTCTGATCGCCCTCATCCCGAGCGCGCTGCTCGGTGAACTCACGAAAGCTATACTCCCTTATTTTCCGTCTCTTCAATTCATATTGGATGCGACGACGATTGCGATGCGCCTCCTCCCGGCCATTATCGGTCTTGCCGTCGCGATGCAGTTCGGACGATCGATTTTAGAGGCAGGAACGATCGCCATCGCAACCTATGTCGGCAGTGGCGCCGTTCGAATTAATGAAGGTGCGTTCGTGATGGCCGGAATCGGTGACGTGATCACAGCCGGTGTGACCGCTGCGATCGCTACGATTCTTGTCATGAAGCTCGCTCCCCACTTGAAGACGTATACGGTCATCGTCATGCCGATGACAGTCATTGTCGTCGCAGGGGGCATCGGCGCCTTCTTATTGACGTATATCTCACAGATCACGACATACATCGGATACCTCATCATGACGATGACGGATCTTCAACCGGTTCTCATGGGCATCTTGATCGCGATGGCGTTCTCGCTCATCATCGTCTCGCCGATTTCGACTGTCGGGATTGCAACGGCCATCAGTCTATCAGGCGTTGCGGCTGGTGCGGCAAACCTCGGCGTCGTTGCCGCTGGATTCGGTCTCGCCATCGCAGGTTGGCAGGCGAACGCGACCGGGACATCGATCGCCCACTTCCTCGGGTCACCGAAGATTCAAATGGCAAATTTCGTCCGCCGCCCGATTATGATGCTTCCGATTTTGGCGAATGCGGCCATCCTCGGTGCGCTCGCTGGTATATTAAGAATCGAAGGAACTCCAATCAGCGCAGGGTTTGGCGTATCTGGACTCATCGGACCGGTAAACGCGCTACATCTCATGCCGGGCGGGTTCGCCTTGTTCAACGTGCTTCTTGTGATCGTCTTGTTCGGGCTTATTCCAGTCGGGCTCGGGATTTTCTTCTATCGTGTGTTCGAACGGGCGACGCTCGTCAAATCGGACCATTACCGACTCGATTTCGAGTGAACATAAAAAAAAGCCGGCTTCTCCAATTAGGAGAGGCCGGTTTTACTTATCCTTGAATCATCGCTTCATATTCTTCTGCAGACATGAGTTTGTCGAGGTCTGACTCTTCCGTCAACTCAACTTCGACCATCCATGCATTTTCAAACGGTGACTCGTTGACGAGTTCTGGAGAATCGGCAAGGTCTTCGTTCACTGCTGTGATGCGTCCAGATACTGGCGCATACAACTCAGAGACCGTCTTCACTGATTCGACTGAACCGAATGGCTCGTCGAGTAGGATTGTACCGTCAACTTCTGGGAGTTCCACAAACACGATATCCCCTAGTTCGCTTTGTGCGAAATCCGTGATGCCGATGCGGGCTTTCGTTCCGTTCACTTCTACCCACTCATGTTCTTTTGAATAACGTAAATTTGCTGGTACTTTGCTCATCCTAACTTCCCCCTCAAATAAATTAGACTCACATCTGTATTATAGCACTTAGCCCCAAACGTCCGTAAAGGACTTTTCTGAAAATCCGACCGTCGTTTTTTCACCATTTGTGACGATTGGACGCTTCAAAAGCATACCATTGCTTGATAATAGCTCAAGTTGTTCGTCTTCTGATAGATTTGGTAGCTTGTCTTTGATGCCTTCGTTTCGATAGACTTGCCCGCTCGTATTGAAGAATTTCTTAAGCGGCAAGTCCGATTGTTTCCAAAGCTCGGCGAGTTCTTCTTTCGTCGGTGTCGATTCGACGATATGAACGTATGTATACTCGACGCCTTGCTCTTTCAACCATTTTTCTGCTTTTTTACACGTACTGCATGGTGGATAGCCGTATAGTGTCACCATCTGTTCATCACCTCTCTCATCAATGTAGCACATCTAGAGAAATCAATTCACGTCTCAAGCAACCGTTCGATTTCTCGCTTCATCGTCGGATTGACGGAATGTCGCTCTTCGATAAAACGTAAGATGACCGCCGCCGCGACGCCCGACTTGCCATATCCTAATACCCCGCCCATCAAGAAAGAAATCATTTGTGGATATCTCGACTCAACCCGACGTGTCGGGTTGAACGGGTCCCCTTGCCCACCGAGCGCCTTCAAGACGTTTTGAACGGCCGCGACTTGGACGAGTTCGAATCCGGCGAGCGTCTCGCCCCGACGTTCCCGAAGCAAGCCGACATATAGGTTCGTCAACGCTTCTTCATAATAGTAAGCCGTCGCTTCACGCGCGATCTCGAGACGTGGTGACGCGAACACGTCGAGTGCTTCATCCCGTCGCCAGACGACCCGTCCTGGTGTATAGGCGATCGTCGCGAGTTCATGTACTTCAAAGACAGCGAACTCACCATAGATGCCGTCATGATACATGATCTTGTGCCCATCTTTCGTGTTTTGGAATTGATAATGAAGCGGCTCGACTTCAAGCCAGTCAAGTCGGTCGATAAAGCGTGCCTTCTGCCCGTCCTCGACAATTAAAAAGAAATCGAGGTCCGAGTAATCATCCAACCGCTCCGTCTCTTGTCCGATCGACCCTAATGCAAGCAGCATCAGCGTCCCTTCGTGTGCGGCAACCGATTCTCCGATTCGTTCCATTCGTTCAAGCAATCTATCGCGTGTTCTCATCGTCTTTCCCCCTCGTTTCTATTGTACGTGGCGAACAGACCAAAAAGAAAGGGCCGACCGCGTCCGGTCCACCCTTTCTGTCGATTGAATTACACGATAAACTTGTTCGCTTTGATGAGGCTCGCAGCGACTTCACGCTTCGTCCCGATCACATTGATTGGCTGGTAGCGGCTGAACTTCTTCATTGCCGAGAGAAGCATGCGCTGCTCATCACCAGACGCCGCTGCATACAATACTTCTTTCGCCATGAGTTCGACTTGTTTGAACACTTGCTCCGCAAAGATTTCTGTATAGCGGACTTTGAGCGTGTTCTTCTCTTCGCCTGTGCGTGCAATCGCTTTTTCTGTACGAGCGATGGCTGCTTCAAGCGCATAGATAGCACTGATCATGTCTGCAATCTTCGCCAAGATTTCTTGTTCATTTTGAAGGTCTTGTTGATACTTCTGAACCGCTGTACCTGCGACCATCAAGTTGATCTTCTTCATGTTCGAAAGGAGCATCTTCTCGCGTGCGAGTGGTGAGCCGTCCAATTCTTGCGGCATGTAGCTCATGAGCTCTTTTTGAAGTTTTTGTGCTTCTGCGAGGAGCGGCAATTCACCTTTCATCGCTTTCTTGAGAAGTGTACCCGGAACGATCAAACGGTTGATCTCGTTCGTTCCTTCAAAGATGCGGTTGATGCGTGAGTCACGATAGAGGTTTTCGACTTCATACTCTGCCATGAATCCGTATCCACCATGGATTTGAACTGCTTCGTCGACAACGTAGTCGAACGTTTCAGAAGCGAATACTTTGTTGAGTGAGCATTCGATCGCATATTCAGCAATCGCTTGTGCGACTTTTGATCCGTCGCGCATGTTCTCGTCACCAAGTGCGTCGAGGCTATCTTGGAACAAGCCGCCCGTACGATACACTGAGCTTTCCATCGCATAGATGTTGGCTGCCATCGTTGCCAATTTCTCTTGGATGAGCGGGAATTGGCTGATTGGTGTCTTGAACTGTTTGCGCTCGTTCGAATATTGTACCGAGAGGTCGAACGCACGTTTTGAAGACCCAACTGCTCCGACTGCGAGTTTGTATCGACCGACGTTCAAGATGTTGAAGGCGATGACGTGACCTTTTCCAATTTCACCGAGAAGGTTGTCGACTGGTACTTCGACATCTTCAAGGATGAGCGTACGTGTCGACGATCCCTTGATCCCCATCTTCTGCTCTTCTGCGCCAGTTGAGACTCCTTTGAAGTCACGCTCGACGATGAAGGCACTGAACTTGTCGCCATCGATTTTCGCGTAGACGACGAAGACGTTCGCGAAGCCAGCGTTTGTAATCCATTGCTTTTCACCGTTCAAGACGTAGTGCGTGCCCGCTTCGTTCAAGACAGCCGTCGTTTTCGCACCGAGGGCGTCAGACCCTGAGCCTGGCTCCGTGAGCGCGTAAGCCGCGATCCATTCACCCGTCGCAAGTTTCGGCAAGTACTTGTGTTTTTGCTCTTCTGATCCGAAGAAGACGATCGGGAGTGTCCCGATTCCGACGTGTGCGCCGTAGCTGAGTGCAAACGAACGAGCTTTCGCGAAACGCTCCGTGATGATCGAAGAAGAGATTTTATCGAGTTGATAGCCGCCGTACTCTTCTGGAACGTCTGCTCCGAGGAGACCGAGCTCGCCCGCTTCTTTCAACAATTCGACAGAGAGGTCGAACTCGTGTTTCTCGATGCGCTCGAGAACCGGCATGACGCGGTCATCGACGAACCCCGCTGTCGTGTCGCCAATCATCTTATGCTCATCTGAGAAATCCTCTGGTGTGAAGAGACGCTCTGCATCGAGTGCGTCAATGACAAAGCTACCGCCTTTAATCAATTCATGTTCTGTACGTTCCATATCCGATTCCCCCTTAAAGTAATTCGAAGACACCAGCCGCGCCCATTCCGCCGCCGATACACATCGTGACAACCCCATACTTCTCATTGCGTCGTTTCATCTCATGCAAGATCGAGACAGAAAGTTTTGCTCCTGTACAGCCAAGTGGGTGACCGAGGGCGATAGCGCCACCGTTCACGTTCACTTTCGATGGATCGATTCCGAGTTCACGGATGACACCGAGTGATTGGCTCGCGAACGCTTCGTTCAACTCGAACAATCCGACTTCTTCTAACTTCACGCCAGCCATTTCGAGTGCTTTTGGAATGGCGACGACTGGACCGATCCCCATCACTTCCGGACGGACACCGCCGACTGCGAACGAGAGGAACTTCGCCATCGGTTGTAACCCTTGGCGTTCTGCTTCTTCACGGTCCATGACGAGGACTGCTGCCGCTCCGTCTGACACTTGTGAGGCGTTACCCGCCGTGACCGAACCTTTGATTTTGAAAGCTGGGCGAAGTTTACCGAGTGCTTCAATTGTCGAATCGGCACGGACACCTTCGTCATGCTTCACGACTTTCTCCACTTCTGCGACTTTACCGTCTTCACCGAGCACGTGCTCGATGACCGTCACAGGAACGATTTCTTCCTGGAACTTGCCACCCGCGATCGCTGCAGCCGCTTTTTGGTGACTGTTGATAGCGAACGCATCCTGGTCTTCGCGCGAGATGTTATATTCAGCCGCGACACGCTCTGCCGTGTGACCCATGCTCATGTAGTACTCGGGTGCCGTCTCCATGATGTGTGGGTTTGGACGGATGACGTGACCACCCATCGGTACTTGGCTCATCGACTCCATACCGCCGGCGATGATTGCCGTTGCTTGACCAATCATGATTTTTGCCGCCGCATCTGCGATGGCTTGAAGACCTGACGAGCAGTAGCGGTTGATGGTGATCGCTGGAACTTCGTGCGACAGTCCCCCCCGGACCGCCGCATAGCGAGCGATGTTCATCCCTTGCTCCGCTTCTGGCATCGCACAACCCATGATGACGTCATCAATCGGGCCTTTATATCCTGAACGCTCAAGCGTTGCCTTGATGGCATATCCCGCGAGCTCGTCCGAACGAACGTTACGGAACGAACCGCGTTTTGCTTTTCCGACCGGCGTCCGTGCGCCGGCTACGATGACTGCTTCCCTCATCTGTTTTGTCCCCCTTTATCAGTTCCGTAGTGGTTTGCCTTTCACGAGCATATGTTGCATCCGTTGTTGTGACTTCGGCTCCCCGATGAGGCTCAAGAAGGCTTCACGCTCGATGTCGAGGAAGTACTGTTCATCGACGAGCGTACCGTATGCCAAATCGCCACCACTGATGACATGTGCGAGTTTCTTCGCAATCTTCAAGTCATGCTCTGAAATATAACCGCCGTAGAACATTTCGTACGCCGCGAGTTCGAGCGTCGCTTTACCCGTTTGACCGACGACTGGCAATTTCTCACGAACAGGTGCCGTATACCCATCGGCAAGTTCGAGTACCGTCTGTTTCGCATCGAACGTCAAGTGATCACGGTTCATCGAGATCCCGTCGACCGCACGGTGGTAACCGAGTGTCTTCGCATCAAATGCCGACTTCGATACTTTCGCCATCGCGATGTTCTCAAACGTCTGTTGTGCAGCCTTCTCGATGTTTTGCATCGATTTTGGCGTCTGTTCGAGGAGACGACGATACGTGTTGACGTTTCCGCCCCCACCTGGGATGAGACCGACACCGACTTCGACGAGACCCATGTATGTCTCAAGCGCAGCTTGCATACGTGCTGCCGGTAAGCTGATTTCTGTTCCGCCACCAAGCGTCATACCGTATGGTGCGGCGATGACCGGACGGCTTGAATAACGAATCTTTTGAACGACTTGTTGGAACTTGTTGATGATCCAATCGAGTTCGTACCAGTTCTCGTCTTCTGCTTCCATGAGCATCATCGCAAGGTTCGCACCGACACAGAAGTTCTTGCCGTCGTTCGCGAGGACCATTCCTTTGAAATCTTGCTCCACGCGGTCAATCGACTGTTCGATCATCTGCATGATATCGACACCGATCGCGTTGTTTGGTGATGTGAATTCGAGTGCGACGACGTCATCGCCGATATCGACGAGGCGTGCCCCACCGTTCTCTAAGATGATGCCGTTTGATTTTGCGAGTGGCTTGAGTTTCAATTCTTTCGGGTTGACGGTCTTCTCGACATACGCCTTCGACGCTTTATCGTAATACTGGTCTCCCTTATAGAATGACGTGTTGCCTGCAGCAAGCATCTCATCGATCCATGCCGGGACGTCGTAGCCTTCCGCTTTCATACGTTCGACTGATTTTTCAACACCGAGGGCATCCCACATTTCGAACGGTCCGAATTTCCAACCGAAGCCCCACTTCATCGCATCGTCAATCGCAACGATTGTGTCTGCGATCTCTCCAGTAAGACGTCCCGAGTAAGCGAGCGTCTTCGCCGTGATTGGCCAGAGCAGTTGTCCGACGCGACCTTTGTTCAAGATGGCACCTTTCAACTTCGCTTTCGAACCAGGAAGTGATTTGATTTGATCGAGCTCAGGACCTGTAATCGCTTTCAATTGTTCGTATTCGAACGTTTGAAGATTCAATTCCTGAATGACCTTTCCTTCTTTCTTATAGAAGCCTTGACCGGCCTTTTGTCCGATCCAGCCTTTTTCCACGAGTTGCTTCATTTCTGAAGGGACGTCGAACGTGTCCTTCTCTTCCCCAGCTTCGAGCGTCTCGTAGACGTTACCCGCCACGTGAACGAACGTGTCGATTCCGACGACATCGAGTGTGCGGAATGTCGCTGATTTCGGACGACCGATGAGTGGACCTGTGATCGAATCCATCTCTCCGATTGACGCGTTTTGCTTGAGCATCTCTTCGAACGTGACGAGGAGACCGTATGTCCCGATGCGGTTACCGATGAAGTTTGGCGTGTCTTTGGCTTCGACGACACCTTTCCCGAGACGGTCTTCCGCGAAGCGTGACATGAAGTCGATGACCGGGCGTGCTGTCTTCTCCGTCGGGATGAGTTCGAGCAACTTCAAGTAGCGCGGTGGGTTGAAGAAGTGCGTTCCGAGGAAGCGTGATTTCAATCCTTCCGGAAGGGCACTTGCCATCGCTTCGATGGAAATCCCTGACGTGTTCGAGCTGAGGATCGCATCTTCACGGATGTAAGGTGCAATCTTCTCGAAGAGCTGTTGCTTCACATCGAGGCGCTCGACGACGACTTCGATGACCCAGTCCGCTTCTTTCAAACGCTCTAAATCATCTTCTAAGTTCCCGACTTCGATGAAGTTGAGATGGTCGGCTGTCGCAAGTGGTGCCGGATTTTGTTTCAAGAGCTTCTGACGGTTTTCTGAGGCGATGCGATTTCGTACTTCTGGTGACTCGAGCGTCAACCCTTTCGCTTCCTCTTTTGCTGTCAATTCACGTGGTACGATGTCGAGCATGAGCGAACGAATCCCCGCGTTCGCCAAGTGAGCCGCAATCCCCGCCCCCATTACTCCTGAACCGATGACGACCGCAAAACGAATTGAGTTCGTCAAACGGAGGTCGGTTGATTGTTCGATGTGACTCGTCATAGTGTTCCCCCCTAAAATGAGAATGAATAGTGATTCATTTCACGCGTAAAAAAAATCGCAATCACCATCGTGTTTACTCTTCTATCATAAATGAATGAACATTCATTCGCAAGCGTTCATTTTTCAATTTCATTCCATTTTTTGATTGAACGATTAGTTTTCAATCGATGTGGTATAGACAAAAAGAGTCAAATTCAGAAAGGGGAATGTACGCATGCGCGATAATCGTCTGAACACTTCAGGTAGTCGAAAGGATTTTGAGTCGTTTAAAAAGGACGCACAAGAACAGGCGCACCAACCAGGAATCGATTCGAAGATGGAGCCCTTCCCCATCTATGAACGGGAAGACTATAAGGGAAGTGACAAGTTAAAAGACAAGGTCGCGATCATCACCGGCGGGGATTCCGGGATTGGGAAATCGGTCGCCATCTTCTTCGCCCATGAAGGTGCGAACTCGGTCATCGTCTATAAGGATCAAAACGAGCTCGAGGATGCGGAAGCGACGAAAGAACGGATTGAAGACTTGGGCCAAGCCTGCCTCTTGCTGCAAGGAGACCTCGGGGAATCTTCCTTCTGTCAACGAATCGTCGAGGAGACGCTCGAGACGTTCGGTCATATCGACATCCTCGTCAATAACGCCGCCGAGCAGCATCCGCGGGAATCACTCCTCGACATCTCGGACGAACAACTCGAGAAGACGTTCCGCACGAATATCTTCAGCATGTTCTACTTAACGAAAGCCGCGCTCCCTTATTTAAAAGAAGGGGCGAGCATCATCAATACAACTTCGATCACGGCATATGAAGGAAACGATCAGCTAATCGACTATGCATCGACGAAAGGCGCCATCACCGCGTTCACTCGCTCGCTCGCCAAAAACTTGGCAGACAAAAAGATTCGCGTCAACGGGGTCGCCCCGGGACCGATTTGGACACCGCTCATCCCATCGACGTTCAATGCGGAGAAGGTCAAATCGTTCGGGGACTCTTCCGGTATGAAACGTCCGGGGCAACCGGCCGAACTCGCACCGGCATACGTCTATCTTGCAAGCGATGACTCGACGTATGTCAGTGGTCAAGTCATTCATGTCAATGGTGGTACAGTGATTAATGGATAATTTTGAAACAGGCTCAGTCATCAGGTACTGAGTCTGTTTTTATGGGAAATTAATCCACTACATGATACAGTGGTTAACAGATATTACTTCGTTAATCAGATGAAAGGAAGGAGTTAGTGATAGATGATTCATTATCAATTGACAAAAAATGATTTTTTCATGCTACAAAAAAATTTTATTGAAAACTCGGTTTCGGAAAAACGGAAATCTTTACTTATCACGATTGTACTCATGTTGCTGACAGCTTTTTATGGATTTGCCCTCGCAATCACCTTGTTACCTGAAACAATGTCCGCCGCCATCATCCTCATACTCGCTGTCGGTACCGCTGTTGTAGCACCGCTTCTCTTGTTCCCATTCTTCAAGAAAGTGCATTTTACAATTAGGCTGAAACTATTACGTTCCATATTTCGACAGGAATCGAAATGGCCACGTGACTTGACATTATCAATTTATGAGAACGGAATTGAAGTCAACTCTCTCCACAACGCCGTCAATAAACAGGTTCGAGTCTCATGGAAAGCAATTGAAAGAGTAAGTGAAGACGAAACCAACTATTATCTATACATCGAAGCGACGGAAGCAATTATTATACCGAAGCGAAAGTTGCGTGAGACTAATCAAACAACCATCAATCACTTGTTACAAAAATACTTAAATATCACTCTCTAAGCAACTATATTCAAGGTTCAATACTCCCTAGACATACATGCATATGACAAACTACAAAGGAGCAGATGTTATGGTCACCACGTACAAACTGACGCTTGAAGATTTTTCAGCTTTCCAAAACGACATGATTCACCATTCTGATCAACATAAACGAATTCGCAGCGTATGGTTGAAATATATGAATATTCCGCTATTCGCGCTTGGGTTCATTGCTACAATCTTATTATTTCCTAATCTCGAATCGACGATGACCCGATTGTTGATCACATTTGGAATTGGGATGTTGTTCGCCCTATTACTTAGACCGTTGTTTAAAGATTTACATGCCCCACTCTACCTTTGGCAGATCCGTCGCATCCTCAAAAAACAGAACGTTTGGCCAAAAGACATTAAGCTTCAGTTTTCTGAAACTCACGTCGAAATGCAAGCCGTTCGCGGTAGTATCCACCGTACGACACAAGTTCCTTGGACATCTATTCTTCGCGTATATCAAGACGAGTCGTATCGCTTCCTTTATTATGAAGAGGATGAAGCTTTGATTATCCCGAAAATGAAAGATGGGATTACCGAAGTCGAACAAAGTGAAATCGATCGGATACTCGAAAAACATCTACACACAGAAAAGCACACAAGTTCAACGTGAACTCGTGTGCTTGTTTTATTTCTTCACCATTCCTTTTAACACGAACGCCACGTTTGCCGGACGCTCCGCGAGGCGGCGCATGAAGTATCCGTACCAGTCACGACCGTATGGCACGTAGACACGGACTTTGTATCCTTGGCGCACGAGCTCGAGTTGACGCTCGACGCGGATGCCGTATAGCATCTGGAACTCGAACTGGTCGAGCGGGATGTTGTTTTCTTTGACGTGCTCGATGACGGCGTCAATCATATGGTCATCGTGTGTCGCGATGGATGCGTAGTTCCCGTTCGCAAGATGGAGTTTGACGAGCTTCACATAGTTATGGTCCACGTCTTCCTTTTCAGGGAACGCGACCGTCGCCGGCTCTTTATACGCCCCTTTGACGATCCGGAGGTTCGGCTTGAGCGGTGCGAGGTGATTGATGTCATCTTCCGAGCGATACAAGTACGACTGGATGACCGTTCCGAGACCGTCAAATTCACCCTTCAGCCTCTTGAACAATTCGAGCGTCTTCTCACAACGCTGTTCATCTTCCATATCGATGGCCACAAAGACCCCTACTTCTCGTGCGACCGTCAAAATTTGACGCATGTTGTCTTCAATCAACTCGTCTGAGATGTCGAATCCAAGTGACGTCAATTTAAGGGACATATAGGCGTCTAATTGCTCTTCTGCCATAATTTCAATCGCACGAATGATTTCGTCACGATTCGTATTCGCTTCTTCGACCGTCTTAATAAATTCCCCGAGGTGGTCGACCGTGACCGACAACCCTTTCGCGTTGAGTTCGCGAATCGTCGGAACGGATGCCTTAAAGTCTTCCCCTGCTACAAAGCGTGATGCACCAAATCGTAGGCCATATTTCTTTGCCAAACTGTTGAGTGTTTTGTTTTGTGACATGTAGATAAATCCATCGCGCAACACTTTTTCCATCTGATTTTCCCCCTTACTTTTACACCCATCTATCTCTATGATGATGTCTGCAATTATTATGACACACAAACGTCAATTCGTCTGTATTTTTGTAACCGTTTGCAGCACTTTCTTCCCAACTTTTCAAAAAAGACAGACGCCCCGTAGGACGGCTGTCTTATAGGCTTGTCGAAGGTGCGACATAGAGCAAAATACTGAGGAAGATGAACACACTTCCCGCTAGGACGAACAAGTGCCAAATCGCATGGTTGAACGGCAGTTTTTGCCACACATAAAACACGATTCCGACCGAATAGGCGATCCCTCCCGCGAGGAGAAGCATGAACCCTTGATGACCGAGTGATTCATATAACGGACGGATGGCGATGATGCAGATCCAGCCGAGTGCGAGATACGTCACATTCGACACCCACATATACTTCCCGGTCGAAAACAGTTTCCAGACGATTCCGAGAATCGCCACACCCCATACAATCCCGAACAACGTCCAGCCGAGCGTCCCATGAAGCGTCACAAGGGCAAACGGCGTATAGCTTCCGGCGATGAGTAAGTAAATCCCCGCGTGGTCGAACACTTGTAGCACCCGCTTCGCTCGTGGATGCGGGATGGCGTGCATGAGCGTCGAGAATAAGTAGAGTAAAATCATCGATGCCCCGAACACGCTGACCGCCGTAACGTTCCACGTGCTCCCACTTTCCGTCGCACTCATGACGAGTAAGACGAGGGCGACGATGCTGAAGATGACTCCTAAGCCGTGCGTGATCGCGCTCGCGATCTCTTCCCCGAGCGTGTCGGCATGGAGCATCTCTTTAAGTTGTTCTTGTTTCATATGCTCCCACCTTCCATAACTGTTCCCTCTAGTATGGACATTTCCCGATTTGAACGCAAACAAAAACACGGGCTACCGATTAGCCCGTGTCGAGATTATGCGACTTCTTTCACCGGAACGTCACATTCCATTTGTGCAGCCCGCATCGCGCGTGCCCGCTTGTGGAACAAGACGAGCAGCGTCAACGTCCCGAGTGTCGAAATGACATACGGAAGGACCCCGTCCAGCTTGAATCCGATTGGTGCCGTCAAAATATAGAACCAGACCGCATACAACATGAATGTCCCTGGAAGGAGCGCGATGTAATGGTTCTTTCCTTTAATGTACAGGTACATCGCCCCGACGAACAGTGCGATGACCGCTGTCGTCTGGTTCGCCCAGTTGAAGTATTGCCAAAGCATCTGGAAGTCCATGTTCGTGAGCACGTATGAGATCGCGAAGAGTGGAAGTGCGATCCAGAGGCGTGACGAGAACTTCTTCTGTGCGATCGACAAGTAGTCCGCGATAATCATACGGGCGCTACGGAATGCCGTGTCGCCTGATGTGATTGGCAAGACGATGACCCCGAGAATCGCGAGCGTCCCACCGATGCTACCGAGCATGAGTGTCGCCACTTCTTGGACGACGAGTGCCGGCGTCCCTGAGTTGATGAGTCCGAGCAATTCACCTGGCTCGAAGATGGCCATCGCAGCCCCAGCCCAAATCATGGCGATGACGGCTTCGGCGATCATCATACCGTAAAAGATTTCACGGCCGTTGCTTTCTTTCATCGTCGTCCGCGAGATGATCGGCGACTGTGTCGCATGGAAGCCAGAGAGCGCCCCACACGAAATCGTGAAGAAGAGGAGCGGCCAGATTGGCAAGCCGTCCGGATGCATGTTCGTCAATGTCATTTCTGGGATTTGGTAGCCTTGTGCGAACAAGCTGACCGCAATCCCGATGGCACTGACGACGAGTAGTGCCCCGAAGAACGGATAGATGCGCCCGATGATCTTATCGACCGGGAGGAGCGTTGCCAAGATATAGTAGGCGAATACGCCGAAGATGACGAACATGAGCGTCGATGCGTTTCCATCAAACAAGTTGTTAATCATGTTACTCGGAGACGTGACAAACACTGTTCCGACGAGTAAGAGAAGTAAAAGTGCGAATCCGTTGACGATATGACGGAGCGAGCGTCCGAGGAACTTCTCCGCTAGTTGTGGCAAGTGTGCCCCGTTATTCCGAAGGGAAATCATTCCTGTCAAATAGTCGTGTACCGCCCCGGCAAAAATCGACCCGAAGACGATCCAAAGAAATGCGACCGGTCCGTAGAGCGCCCCCATGATCGGTCCAAAGATTGGTCCGACACCGGCGATGTTCAGTAATTGAATCATCGAGTTCCGCTTTTTACCCATCGGCACGTAGTCGATGCCGTCCTGGGAAGCGTAAGCGGGCGTCGTCCGCTCTTCCTTGATGCCGAACGTCTTCTCGACGTAACGACCATATACCAAATACCCGACCAAAAGTAGTACGAGTGCGACAAAGAATGTAATCATCTGTCAGTCCCCTTTTCCGTCCATATGTAGCTGATCCCCGTCAGCTCTTCGGTTTACATTTGTCATGTAACCGATTACATGATTGATTATACAAGAAGACTTCATGAAATGTAAGGGTTTTCATTCACGTTTTTGCCACAAAAAATGAGCCCCCATTCAGGAAGCTCATTTCCAATTAACGAAGCGCTGGTTCACCGACGTGGCCGGCACCGACGACTTTCATTTCTGACTTCGTCTGACCGTCTTTTTCACTGACGACTTCGACTGTTTGGCGAAGCTTGAGCGGTTTGACAGACAGTACATATTCCCCGTTCTCACTTGCGACTGTCTCAGCCAATACACGCTTGCCGTCGCGAAGCGTCACGTCAGCTCCCGGAGCCGTCATCCCCGTCACGCGTTTTGAGCCCGGTTTGATCGTATCTACCGTGAGGGTCAATACGAACTCTGGTGCTGTCGGCTCGAGACCGAGTGTATACGTCCGGAAGAGACGACCCGCTGCGTCCGCACGAGTCGCGTCTGTCGCTTCGATGCCTTCGTAAAGGTTCAAGTACTGCTTGCCGGCATCTGCTGTCTCAAATGTCACAGAACGTTTCGCGTCCGCGACAATCTTCCAGTTGTTGTCGGCTTTATAGTCCAAGTTGCTGCCACTCGAGACGATATAGTCTGAGATGACGTTACGTGTCTCATACGCTGAGCGATAGACGATGTTCTTCCCGCCACCGAGACCCGGGAACGAAGACGAACCGGCACGATAGTTGTTCGTCGCGACCAAGAACTCTTGGTCCATCGTGATCGGTTGACCGTTATACTCGACGTTCTTCACACGGTTGGCGTTCTCGTTGACGAGCTTTCCACCGACATCGAACTTCGCTGGACCTGTGACATCGATCTCATACGTCAAACCGTCAAGGACGTCAAAGTTATAGCTACGGAACTGGAGGTTGAGGAGGTTTTCCCCATCTGTCTCGATTTGGTCATATGCTCCCGCTGACATCTCGAGCCAGTCCATGACGTCTTTCCCTGTCACTTTGACGACTTCAAGCGTGTTCGGATAGACATATAGGTCCGCCACGTTCTTCAAGGCGATTTGACCTTTCGGGATGTTCGTGTAATAGCTCGCGTCCGTCAACTCACGACCGCCCGCTTTGAACGGTGCCCCTGCCGACAAGAGTGGCAGACCTTTATAAGGTGAAAGCTCCGGGTTCGTCTCGAGTTCTTTCTCGACGTACCATTTCTGTGCGTTCGTCACGAACTGGACCGATGCATCGTCACGGACGAGCGCGAAGTAGCTTTGAATATCGTCTTGAATCTGACCGACCGGCTGGTTGATGTAGTCGATTGTCGCCAAGTGGTCGTCTTCGATCAACGCCTGGATTGTCGGGTCGACCGCCGTATCAGCTGTCACCGTATCGAGCGTGGCCGATGCGTCAAGAATCTGCCATTTGCCGTCGACGAGTTCGAGTTCGAAATCGATGACGCCGAGGTCTTTCCCTTGGTTGTTCGCCATGACGACCGGTTTGCCGTTGATCGTCCCTTTTGTCATATCGACGTTCGGGAACGACGCGAACATACCTTTCGCATCCGGGAAGCGACCGTGCTGGTGCCCCGTCATGACCATGTCGAGCCCATCAATCTTCGTGAGCGCATATCCGACGTTCTCTTCGCTGTCGAGTTGTTCGTCCGCGAGTGCCGCACTTTCGCCGATGCCTGAGTGCGCGAGCGCGACGACGACGTCTGCTCCTTGGTCTTTCAATTTTTGAACCGATTCACGTGCCGATGGGATGATGTCCTCTGCCGTCACGCGGCCTTGTAGGTTCCCTGAATCCCATGACATGATTTTCGGCGGCACGACACCGAACACACCGACTTTGATTGTATGTGTTTCCCCGTCTGTGTCCGTGACCGTCCGTTCGATGATTTGGACCTCTTGTCCATCCACGTTGAACTTCGAGACGATCGGGTTGCCTTCTAAGTCTTTGACGTTCGAGTTGACGAAACGGAGCTTCCCTTTCGATCCTTCCATCGCGTTGTACAAGAATTCGAGCCCGAAGTTGAACTCGTGGTTCCCGAGTGTGACGGCGTCATAGTTGAGTGCTGCCATCGCTTTATACATCGGATGCTCGAACGCTTCATTCTTGCCCGCTTGAAGCTCGCGGACGTAGTCGCCAAACGGTGTCCCTTGAATCGTATCGCCGTTATCGAACAAGAACGTGTTCGATTCCCCAGCGGCCGTAAGATGTTCATTGATGAGTGTCGCGACTTTCGTCAACCCGATCGTGTTGTCGACCTTGTCTTGGAAGTAGTCATAGTTCGTGATGTTCGTATGTAAGTCTGTCGTCTCTAAGAAACGGAGCTTGACGATATCCTCGTCGACTTCTGCCAAAACGTTTGGTGCCTGTAGCGGTAAAACGGTTGGTAACACGAGCGCGGTCGCGATCGACCATTTCCATGCACTTTTCATGTGATTGCCCCCTTTGTCTGGTTGATAAGTGTCTAACCATACTCAATATAACACCAGCCTCGTTGACCTTCTATTAAAATTTTGTATAAAAAAGACCCAATTCCCTTTACAGAAATTAGGTCTTTCGTCTTATGAGCGTTTAATCCGTACGGTGAACGGGCCGTCCCCTTCCACGTTCTCGAACGTGACGGAAATCGGGTAGGCATGTTTGCTGTGGACCGGGTTCTCGAGACGGATTGTCGTGAGACCGACAACTTCTTCTCCACTCATGAGTTCGAGTGGGAGTTGTTTCACATTTAAATCGTGGGCATAGCCGTTTCGGAGAAGGAGCGTCGTTGTGACACGCGTCTCATCTTGTTCGACGGCGACGAGCATCATGTTAAACTCGTCTTCTCCGACCGGTGGAGTCGCAACGTTCGTGCGCATCACTTGTTGCCACGCCCCTGCCGAGAACTGTTCCATCGCCTCGCGTGAGATGGCTTGGATCGCGTCAATCGGGTTCATTTGGAAGACGAGACGAAGTGGTGATGACGTGTCGATTTCTCCAAACAATTCATCTTGAAGGAAATCGAGGTAGACGGGCTTACTCGTCCACGGCTCGAAGTTCGGCAGCGCCGAACGTTCCAACACTTTTCGTCCGAGCGGCATGTTGTTCGCGTCGAGCAACAAGACCGGAAGTTCATTGATTTCAAACGAACTCGGGAGCGTGTTGCGGAACAACGCGACAATCGACAAGTCCTGACCGAGCGACTCGGCGCTCAACAGTTCGATTGAGAGCTGGTTGTCGAGGAGTGCCGGGAGTCGTTTCGCATGATAACGGAAGACGTACTCATCTTCTTTCGGGATTCCCATCTCATCATCAAAGACGAGCGTCAACTGACGCCCTTCTTCCGTTTTGCCTGTCTCGATTTGTTTTCGCTTACGAAATCCTAACATTACACTTCCTCCTCTGCCGTCTCGACGAAGTACAGGTCGAGCTGGCATAGTTCTACCGTCACGTCACGGGCGATGTTGACATACGTCTGTTCGAAGATGTCCAACCCTTCTTTGCTGAAGAGACGACTTGGATCTTCTTGGGCATAGCTCCGTAGACCGATTCCTTCTTTCAATCCACTCATCATCGTCAAATGGTCCGTCCATTTCGTATCAAGGGCACGAAGGAGCGACTCTTTCGTGAATAAGACGACGTCTTCTCGCGTAAGGCGCGCTTCTGTTTTTTGGATGATTTCTTCCATCCAATCCTTCAACGCTTCTTTCAACTCGTACGTATCCGCGATGTCGTTCGACCAAGTCGGCTCTTGCATCGTCAAATAGCGCAAGTCTTCTTTCAATTCGGCGACTGGCCATTCTTCCGGAACGAGTTCGTCCGAGACATGCATATCGATACTGTTCTCAAGGGCGAGACGCATCATGCTGAGCACGTTTTTCGTGATGGCATCCGCATCGGCATTGACGGCCTGGTCGCGAATCGTATAGATGATGTTCCGTTGTTCGTTCAAGACGTCATCTAGCTTGAACAAGTAGTCACGGATCGATACGCCGATTCCTTCAATCGTCGTCTGGGCGTATTCCACCACATCGATCGCTTCTTTTGACGAGATCTCACCTGTCGCGTTCGGCTTCAGTTTCTTCTCGACGCGCTCTAGTTTTTGCGCGGCATATCGTTTCACGATTTCATCTTCGAGCGAGACGAAGAACTCGGTCTCCCCTGGGTCACCTTGGCGTCCAGAGCGTCCACGAAGCTGATTGTCGACACGCTGCGACTCATGACGTTCCGTCCCGACGACGAACAGTCCGCCTGCTGCTTTCGACTTCGCATCGAGCATGATGTCCGTTCCGCGTCCGGCCATGTTCGTCGCGATTGTCACTTTCCCGAACTGCCCGGCGTCGGCGATGATGTCGGCTTCTTGTGCGACCGTCTTCGCATTCAACACGTCATGTTTGATCCGTTTCTTCTTCAAATGTTTACTGATCGCCTCGGATTGGGCGATCGATGTCGTCCCGATTAGGACCGGACGTCCCATCGCATGCAATTCGTCGACTTTTTCCGTCACGGCCGCATACTTCTGCTCGATTGTCATGAAGATGCGGTCCGGATGGTCGATTCGTTTCCGTTCACGGTTCGTCGGCACTTGCACGACGTCCATGTTGTACGTCTTCAAGAACTCTTGGCGTGACGTCTGTGCCGTCCCCGTCATCCCGCCGACGAGTGGATACATGCGGAAGTAATGCTGGATCGTGATCTCCGCCGTCGTCTTGTTCTCCTCGGTGATCGTGACGCCTTCTTTCGCCTCAAGCGCCTGATGCAATCCTTCCGAGAGACTGCGTCCTTCCATGATACGTCCCGTGAACAAGTCGATCAGCTCGATCTTGTCGTCACGAACGATATAGTCGACATCAAGTTCGAACAACACGTTCGCACGGAGCGCTTGCACGAGATAGTGATAAAGCACCTGATGTGACGCACTGAACAAGTTGTCGATGGCGAACAACTCTTCAATCTTGGTGATCCCGGCTTCTGTGAACGAGGCCGCCTTCGATTCCAAATCGACTTCATAGTCCGTCTCTTCAAAGTTCGAGATGACTTGTTGTGCGAGTTGTTTCAAGCGGATGTGTGAGCGGTCCTTTTGTGCGATGATGAGCGGCGTCTTCGCCTCATCGATCAAGATGCTGTCCACTTCGTCGACGAGAGCGAAATGGAACGGGCGCTGGACGCGCTCTTCCGGTTTCCCGACGAGGTGGTCACGCAAATAGTCGAACCCGAACTCGGTCCCGACCCCGTACGTGATATCCGCTTGATAAGCGGCGCGCTTCTCATCCGGTTCGATGTCCGGCACGTTCAAGCCGACCGTCAAACCGAGGAAGTCATGAATTTTACCGATTTGTTCGGCGTCACGTCTCGCCAAATAATCGTTCACGGTGATGACGTGGACGCCTTTTCCTTCAAGTGCCTTGACGTAACTCGGCAAAGCGGCGACGAGCGTCTTCCCTTCCCCTGTCGGCATCTCCGAGATGTTCCCTTCGAGAAGGGCGAATCCACCGATGAGCTGGACGTCGTAATGACGCATGCCGAGCACGCGGACCGATGCTTCGCGGACGAGGGCGAACCCTTCTTCGGCGATGTCATCGACTTTCTTTCCATCCAAGAGACGTGCTTTGAGCGTCTCCGTATATGTACGCATCTCGTCATCCGAGAGTGCTTGCATCGTTGTCTCTAAGTCGTTGATTCGCGCGACCCGTCGTTCGTACGCTTTCAAACGCCGGCTTTGATCATTCGTTAATTGTTTTACAAATTGGATCACACTAATAGCCTCCATCTTTCTGTCAATTCATCTGTTACATACTCGTCTATTATAACGAAAATCGAGTGAATTCGGAGATTTTTTTACGAAAAATTCCTAAAAGTTGGTTTTTATCATGTTAAAAACCTATAAATTTTGGTTAATTTTCAAAAAGTCTTTGTAAAAATATTTTCAATTCACTATTTGAGACGGCGTGAGACCGTGTTACGATGAGAAAAACAGAACATTTGTTCGTGAAAAAAGGAGTGGTGACGATGCGCAGACGAATCTTTTGTATCGACAGCGTCTCGTTCTATGCCAGTTGCGAGTGTGCCGCGCGCAACAAAAATCCTTACCGCACGAAGCTCGTCGTCCTCTCGAATCTACAGGACAGCGGGGCGCTCGTCCTCGCGGCGACCCCGAAGATGAAGCAACTCGGCATCAAGACCGGGTCGCGTCGTTTTCATATCGACCGTCTTCCGTGGCACGAGCGGCGGGATGTTTTGTATGCCGAGGCGCGGATGAGTCATTACTTGAACGTCTCCATCCAAATCATCCACATCCTCCATCAGTTCGCTCCGCCCGAAGCGATTCGCGTCTACTCGATTGACGAGACGCTCGTCGATATGACGGGAACGGAGCGGCTGTTCGGAAGTGACGAGCACGTCGCCCACCTCATGCGCGCGACGATTTTTCGCTATACGGGCATTCCTGTGACGATTGGCATCGGACCGAACAACGTCCTCGCCAAGCTCGTCCTCGACTTGCATGCGAAAAAGGAAGGTGTCGCCACGTGTCTTCTTCACGACGTCGAGCGACTGATTCACCCTGCCCCGATTGAGAAGATGTGGGGCGTCGGGGCGAAGATGGCGGTCCACTTGCAGCGACTCGGCATTTTCACGATTGGTGACTTGGCCCGCTATCCGCTCGAGTCCCTTCATGAAAAATTCGGCGTCATCGGTGCCGAACTCTGGCATCACGCCTGGGGCATCGACGAGTCGCCGACCATCTTGCCGGCGAGTTCCTTGTTCGGGGCGAAACGGACGCGACCGAAGTCGATCGGACACGGGATCACCCTCATGAAAGATTACACGACGTATTCCTCGATCCGGCTCGTCCTACAAGCGATTGCGGTCGAAGTCGGGATGCGGACCCGGCAAGCGGGACTCGTCGGGGGCACGATTCATCTCGGGGTACGCTATACGCGGACGAGCGACCGGGGTGGATTCAGTAAACAAAAGAAACTCCCCCGCTTCACAGCGGACGAGCAAGAATTTTTACCCATCTTGTTGCAGCTATTTTTAGACGGCTGGGAAGAGACGGAAGCCGTCCGTTACGTCTCGGTCGCCCTCGGCAAACTCGAGCCACGGAGCGACCACGTCCAATTGTCGTTCTTCGAAGACGAATGGGCGAAGGCGAAACGGCTCGACTTCCTCGATTTGATTGACGGTTTGAACGTCCGGTTCGGTCGCGGCACGATCCGACCGGCATCGAGCTTACTGAAAGACAGTCCGCTTCGGACGCGCCAACGCTTAATTGGCGGACATAAACAAGGAGGCGATTCCTCATGAGCAAGACCCGCTATCGTGACCGGGGCGAGTTGAAATGGATCCCATTTCTCATGCCCGAGCACGTCGCCCTACTGAAACGTTATTATGCCCAAATCCAAAAGATCGAGCTACCCGATTTGGACGAACAGCTCCTCTATCTCTGGCAAACCGAGCTCGAACGGGCCATTCGTGAAGGCGACCAGGTCGAGATGACCTTGTTCGTGGACGGTTTGACGAAAAACATGCGCGGCTACGTCCACGCCATCTATTATGCCGAGCGCGAAGTCGAACTGTTCGACGGTGAAGTACGGCGCATCCCATTCGGAGATATCTTGTCCGTTCGTTAAGATGCCTCGATTGCCTCTTGTGTCGTCTCGAACGTCTCAATCCCGTCGAGTAGCCCAAAGTGAGCAAACGTCGCACGGACCGATGGCGACAGATGCGCGAAGATGACGTGACGGTCGGCCGCTTTCAGTTCGGTGACGACACGACGCAACTCCTCGACTGCGGTCACGTCGATGACCGGGCAGCGGTGGAAGTTGAAGATGAACACGTTCGGCTCCCGATGGATGTGATGGAGGACGTGCTCGAACAGCTCGACCGCACCGAAAAAGAGGGGACCTTCTACACTGAAGACGATTTGTCCGTCCCGCGTGACGTACCGTTCTGTCCGTTCACGCACGTCGATCGTATCCGCCATCCGCTTCGCGAAGAGCGCGAGCGCACAGATGACCCCGACCTCGACGGCGACGACCAAATCGACGAATACCGTCAATAGTAGCGTAACGAGGAGGACGAGCGACTCGGATGAACGATGACGTAACATCGCCATCACGTGATGACGCTCGGACATGTTCCAGGCGACACGCATCAAAATCGGAGCGAGTGCGGCGAGCGGCACGTAACTCGCGAACGATGCGAGGACGAGCACCGCAACGAGGACCGTGATTCCGTGGATAACGCCGGCGCGTCGGCTGACCGCTCCCGCCTGAATGTTCGTCGCCGTCCGAGCGATCGCACCTGTCGAAGGGATTCCACCGAAGAACGGTGTGATCACGTTCGCGATCCCTTGCCCGAACAGTTCCTTGTCCGGCTTCATCTTCGTCCCCGCCATCCCATCGGCGACCGTTCCCGATAAGAGTGACTCGAGCGCACCGAGGAAGGCGATCGCGAACGCAGACGGAAGGAGCGTGGTGATCAAGTCGACGTCGATCGCGAGCCAGTTGAATTCCGGCAGTCCGCTCGGGATGCCGCCGTATGCACTTCCGATGGTCGCGACCTCACCCGGGATGAAGAGACTGACAAGCGTCGGGACGAGCATCGCCATCAATAAGAGCGGTAAACGAAATGGCAGCTTCGGCACGAGCCAAAGCGTCAAGAAGCCGATTCCGGCAATGACAATCGGTCACACCGATGCTTCGGGCAACGCTTGACCGAGACGAAGCAAGTTCTCGTGAAAATGTGGCGCCTTCTCAAACGTGACCCCGAACAACTCATCGATCTGGTCGACGAAGATGACGACGGCGATCCCGACCGTGAAGCCGATGGTGACGGCACGGGGCATGAAGCGGATGAGCCGTCCGACCCGAAGCACACTCATGAGGAGCAGTAAGATCCCCGCAAGAACGGTCGTGACGAGCAACCCCTCATATCCGTATGCGAGGACGACACCCGAGACAATCGGGATGAACGCTCCCGTCGGTCCGGCAATTTGGAACGTCGAACCTCCGAACAGGCTGACGAGGATTCCTGCGAAGATGGACGTATAGAGCCCATACACCGGCGGGACCCCTGAGGCGATGGCGAATGCCATGGCGAGCGGGATGGCGACGACACCGACCGTGATTCCGGCCGAGACGTCTTTTTGCCACATCTCACGTGTGGAGAGTGAGTCTTGCATCATACATTCCTTCTTTCCAATCAGTTCAAAAACGATTTTAGTGTACGCCTGGAAAGAGGGCTTGTAAACGGGTTGAGAAAAACGTTAACAGAATGTACAAAAGAACGAGATGGTACAATAGGCATTAGACACACACTGATAAAAAGTTAGAATCGTTGAACTGATATTACGTGTTGTAACAAAGGAGATATGATTCATGGAAGAACAGTTTGCCATATTAAAGGATTTGTCTGAATATCGTACACCGACTGAGATGAAAAGTTATTTTGAAGAGGTGATTCAGGCTCTTAAAGATGATCGCACGGCTTTAGAGATTTCGAGGTTGCGCATAGGCAAGTTCAAAGAGTTTCAAGAGGAATTCGTACCAGCCTATGTATTCTCTCTCTCACCTTATTTTCCAAAAGACGCTAAAGCGAAAGTCATCATTGGAAATCAAAATTATGACTTTGTCCTACTGCATACAAATGGGATTGAAGAAAAATTCGAAGTGAGTTCTTACATAAACGGACCACGAGAAGTGGAAATTGCTGAAGTATTAAATGATACAGGTGTCTGGAACCCAAGGCTAAAAAGTTATGAACAGCTAAAAGAACAAGCTGCAGCATACATTGAAAAAACAAAAAAGAACATGCTGAAAAAATCTAAAAAAGATTATACACATGCGTCTCTACTGTTTTCTGTATCGACGTATGAGCTTGCGGCCATTTTTCACAATGAGTTTGATACCTCTCTCTTGGACTTAGCAAACTTCATGTACGACACTCCATTTAAAGCAAAACACGTCTATCTTATCATTCAAAATGGAGATGACATTCCGACGGTAGCGTCTGACATCATTAAAGTAAAATAAAAAGACGCACCTTTCGATGCGCCTTCCTTTAATTCGTCGGAGCCCCCACGACTTGATCACCGTCTTCCGCGTCTTTCGCCAGCAACTTCACGTGACGACCGAACAACCACATGACAACGAGATGGGCTTTCGCCTGCGTCTTCGTATAGAACCACCACGGGAGTGCCGGTACGAACTCATGGATGGCGACGAGCCCTTCATCCGACTCCGGTAATCGTCTAAATTCGAGACGTCCCGTCTTATCCTCTTCACTCAATTTGACGAACTTGCCCCCGTCAATCGCAAAGGATGCCATATCATCCGTCGCTTCTCGTTCAAGTAATAGATGAAGCGCGACGAATGACGGATCGAGAAGCGCAATCTCCCAATCATCGTCTTCTTTTGTCGTCTGAATGAGCGGATACATAAAACGACCGAGCCATTCAAAGTACGTGTCGGCCATCCAAATTGCCGACTTCTCTTCCGGCAGACCGAACCGCTGAATCGAGCGGACCGTATATGACTTCGGCTGCTTTTTCTTCTTGCCGCCCGAGGACTGTTTCTTCTCTTCTTCAAGGGCATGTTCGACCGCCTGTTTGAATGGAATCTCTCCCTGCCCGATGCCTTCGACGGTATCTTCCGCCACCATCGCATGCCCCATGCTCTCAACGAGCGGATAGACGGTTGCCTTCGGTTCACCCGTGACGGCCATGACCCATAGGCGCGACAGTTTGATTGTCGGGAATGGGAAGTCGATCAAGACGCGACGCTTGTCCATGACTTCGGCCGTCTGTTCGATCATCTTCCGATAGGTCATCACCTCGGGACCCCCGATGTCGATATGACGGTCATAAAGCGATTCGGCACCGACGACCGAGATGAGGGCCTGAACGGCTTCACGGATGTCGATCGGATGCGTCTCCGTCTTCGTCCACCGTGGCAGGATCATCGACGGCAATCGTTTAACAAGCTTCGCTAAAATCGGGAACGATGAACCTTCCGGACCGATGATAAGCCCAGCCCGAATCGTCGTCACCGGGACGCCTTGTCCGCCGAGGATACGTTCGACCTCGAGCCGACTCTTCAAGTGACGTGACAACGTCTTCTCTTGTTTCGGAATGATGCCGCTCAAATAGACGATTTGCTCGATATCGTTCGCCTTCGTCGCCCGGGCAAAGTTATCGGCAATGAGCGCATCCATGTCTTCAAACGTCGCCTGCGTCAAGCCACCATTCGGAATCATCGAGTGGACAAGGAACATGGCGTAGTCCGCTCCCTCACACGCTTCTCTGGTTGCCTCATATGAAAATAAGTCACAGGCACGCCATGTGATATGGGCTTCATCTTCTTTATTCTTTGTCGATCGCGATAACGCGATGATGTTGTACTCTTCTTTTAGCTGCTCCATCACGTTCGAGCCGATATAGCCGCTCGCCCCCGCAATGACAATCGTTTTCCGCATAAAGCTCACTCCCCTTCATTTTCACATAGAGGTAATGTACCCGTCTTATCGAAAAAATAAATCAGTCTAAGTATGTAGAGCCTGCCCGTTCGATACGTAATAAAATGAGAATAATTAGAAAAAGGAGGGATATTTATGGGATTCTGGTATTTTCTTTTGCTTGGATTGGGAATGATCCTCGTCGTGAGAGGGATTGCAAGTAGCGCGAAACAAGGTGGATTGATCTTAGTCGGGCTTGTGATGATCGGAGTATCCATATTTATGTTCCAAGATGGCAGCGCGGACTTGGTCGCAAGTTGGTTTGATCAAATCACGGGTCGATAAGTCACGTTTTCGAGTAATAGTGAGATTTATTGATAATCTTTGTTATGAAATCGGATTAACTTTCGAAATCACTTAACATCTTCAATCTTTATTTTGATATGAAAGAAGCTCCACAATGGAACCATTCAAACGAGTAAGTACCATGGCGATATTTGTATTGATTTTGTTTGTTCTTTTCCATTATGCAATCTAATCGAAAACGGAATCGACTGAATGAATTAAGTGCTATCGAATGTCAAATAGGCGACTCGATTATAAATTTCACTGTTACTTTTTTAACTTTTTAAGATTAAACAGAAACCGAAGAATCTAGGTTTTAGCTGCACCTCTAACCTCAAAGGTATTCAACACTAGAAGTGCAGTTTTTATTAGAAGAATAAAACATTTTCAACTGGTTTAAACACCAGACAACGCTTTATGCAAATGTTCAATATGCATCTTGTACATCAGCTTCAAGCTCGTATATTTTTTTATAAACTTTTTTGTAAAAAATATATTCAACATTATTATCTTTTCTTAATTCTGCATCTTTTATAGAAAAAACATCTCTGAGTAATTTCCTTTTCTGATCTAAAGTTAATTCACTAGGGTTATAAATATACTTACTTTTGCTTCTTCTTTGAATGATTTCATAGTAGGCTTTTACAAATTTTTTAATAGCTATTGAATCATTCCTGTTAATTCCAAACCTTTTCAGTTGTTTCTCAATAAAATTATCTAAATGATATAAAGTTTTTATGTCATTTATCTGTGAGTAAAAAAATAACCATCCATATTTTTTATTAACTCCATTTTCTTCAACGATTGCTCCAGTAATTTTTAAATTAAGGTAAAATTCAAGTTCTTTTACGCTTATTTTACCATTTGAATTTTTATAACTTGTAAGTATATCAATAATTGCATTCTCAATTTTTAGTTTTGATTCTTTTTTAACGCGACATATGACTTTACTATTTTTCTTTTCGAATTCATATCCCAAAAATGTAAGTTTATCACTAATATGTCCATCTACAGTTTTATCTTCATTAACTATTAATTTCATATTAGATGCGTCAATTAAATCCTTAATAATTTGTTCTTTTATTTCTAATTGATCATCTTCATTACATAATATTAAAATATCATCTACATATCTGAAGTATGCAATGTTACTCATATTTTTATATTTATCATCAAGAGATTTAAAGTAAATTTCTGCCAATGTATTTGCAATAGGAACCCCTTGTGGTACCCCAACTGTTGGCGATTCCACAGTACTTGTTTTTCTGTAATTAATGTTTACAGTAGGATTTTTTATAGCGCAATTGATAAGTTTTAAAATTTTCTTACTTCTAATTTTACGATTTAAAGATTTATTTAAAACATCGTGATCAAGAGAACCGAAAAAATTAGTTAAATCAATTTTTATATATGAATCGTAAAGATTTGATTTTTTTATAATTCTACTGATAAGAGTTTGTACCAAATCTAGTTTTAGTTCAAAAACTTCCATGAGCATCTCATGCAAAACCTTTAACACTATTCGGTCCCGGATAGTAGGAATAGATATAAGACGAGGTAGAGAATTCCGATTTTTAAGTATTAATTTTTCTTTATAATAAGTAAATTTATAATTATTTTGATTAACCTTTTTTATTATATTAAGTATATTTTCCTCTAAGTTAGTATCAAATGTTTTTTTAGTAACTCTATCTATTCCCGATGCAGTATTATTTTTGATAAACTGAGGGTATTTTTCATTTAAATAACGTAATGTCATTTTTGTCTTAAATACTTTATTTGCTTGTTTCATAGAAAACGTCTCCTGAATTAACTTAGATGAAATAAAAAACAATGCCCACCAAAGGTAATGAATAAAGAAAAAATAAAATCAGAAATGATTTAATTAAATAATGTCTGTACTTTGATACAAATGAATTATTAGCTGAATACTGATACATTATGTAATCAATATCATGATGATTTTCAGTCTTACTTAGGACTTCATTATATTTATTCTTAATTGAGTCAAACTGACTTAAAAGTCTTTGACTGTCTAAAGTATCATTCAAATAAAGAGAATCTAGATTTGTTTCTATCTCTGTAAGACTCAGATATGACATTTTATATGCAAGTGCCTTTTCTCTGTATCCGTATAAACTAATAAAAAGCGAAGCCCCAAATAAACCTACTGAAATGATTAGAGAAACAGGTGGAATCCAATTCGATGATGGATACTGTAGAGCTAATATCGAGTATATCAATAGAGTAAAAGTATACAAATTTAAAATAATAATAGAGTGCATATTATTTCTATTCATACGTGCTTCAGCACCCATTCTAATTTTTTTGGTGACGTAAACTCTTGTATCTCTATATTTCTTTATTTCTAATTTAATTTCATTAATATTGTTAGATTGTACTTGAGTAGTATTAATTACCTCTTTTTGCGAGTCAAATTCGATTACTTCAGTTCTATTGATTATCTTGATTATACTGAACACTTTTTAACTCACTCCATTTGAAAAATAGTAATGGGGATGCCACTAAAGAGAAGAGAGTCTACGAATAGATATCCGTAGCTAAAATGATACTTAATGTATCCTTGATTAGATAATTCCTTATAGGAATCTTTTAGCCAACTGGCTAAAAAGGCATCCCTTTACAACTTTAACATACTAATTACAATAATAGAGTTTTATAATGAATTAATTAGTAAATTCAAAGACTAAAGAAAAAGTCCCAGAAAAGATTTTGTCTTTGTTTTTTTGAATGGAAATGACGGGAGTCCAGTTCGAATCCGATAGCATCGTAACATATCCCTCTATATGCGTACTATGTCGATTTAGTCTCAGTGGGATACTCCCAACAAAATGACGCTGCGACATTTAAATGGATGAATCGTGATTCGCACTTCATTTAAATAATTAATAAATACAAAAATAAAAAGAGGGACATCCATGCAAAAATACGCACGGATGTTCCTCTCCACTTATCTCAGCTTCTTATGAAATAACACTTGAACTCAATTAATCTGCATTATCCTTCGTCAGATCACTTCTTATCTTGTTGCTTCTGCAAATACGCTTCACGAAGCTGGTTCAATCGTTCCTTCTTGTTCGAGACAGTCGGTTTTTTCCCGTCTTGGTATTTCGCCGCAGCTACTTTGCTTCTCGTATCTAATTGATATTTCCCCATGCGTTTCACCTTCCTTTCTTTCTAGCTTCAATCAAAAGCAAAGACCCTCTAATCTCAATGAAATTAGAAGGTCTTCATGAAAATCATTGATTGCAGTCGTTACAGACTGCTTCAAAATGGAGACGGCGGGAGTCGAACCCGCGTCCGAAGGCATCGTAACGTATGCTTCTACGTGTGTAGTTTATCTATTGAATCTCGATGTGACACTGCCGATAAACAGGCGTTGTCGCATCCAGTCTGTTTCATCTCTTCTTCGCGCCCTCAGACGGCGAGTTTGAAGCGTAGCTTGCTTAGTTTGAGACCCTGAAAGTCATCCACACAAGCGATGGATGTCAGGATCCGCAGGGCACTTAGGCTGCTGCGAGTTGTGTGTTAGTTTTGCCAGTTATAGGCGTTTGCGTTTTAACGAGGCCGACCCCTCGACACGCCACATACGACCGACCTACCCCCGTCGAATCCATAACGTCCCCGGGGTGGTAATTGGTACTATATTTAATATACCACAATCAGGATTCGTTGTCAGTATTTTTGCCGATCGCGCATCGCGCGGTCGACGTCACGTTTTGCGTCTTTCTTCTTCAAGTCCTCGCGTTTGTCGTACTTCTTCTTCCCTTTTCCGACGCCGAGCAGGCACTTGGCGAACCCGTTCTTGATATACACTTTGAGCGGGATGATCGTGTAGCCGTCACGCCCAGATGCCCCGATAAGCTGATTAATTTGCTTCTTATGCAACAATAGCTTTCGGACGCGAAGTGGCTCATGGTTGAAGCGGTTCCCCTGGTCGAACGGGCTGATATGACAGTTGTGCAGCGTCGCCTCGCCCCCGTCGAACCGGACGTACGCATCCGCGATATTGATCTTCGATTGACGGACCGACTTGATCTCCGTCCCTGTGAGCACCATGCCTGCCTCAATCGTATCCTCGATCGCGTAATCGAAGGATGCCTTGCGGTTTTGGGCGAGTGCGTTCGAATCTTTCTTCTTGGCCATACACATTCAGTCCTTTATCTACAAGATACGGAGGAAGGGACGAGCCCCTCCCCGTCAGCGACGCTTCTTCGCACCTCGTTTGGCGTCGCCTTTTCGTTTATGCTTGTCTTTCTTCTTCAAGTCGAGTGCCGAACGGCCTTGGGAAGACTTCTCCCCGTCACGTTTCGGTTTCTCACCTGGTTTGCCCGGCTTCCCAGGTCTTCCTGGTTTGCCGCGCTTCTTCTTATCGTCCCGACCGCGACCGCCACGACGGTCTTTCTCATCCTTCTTCGGACGACCGCCTTTTGCTTTAATCGTCGTCGGTTGGCGACGCGTCGATGGTTCCCGTTTCGGCATGCCGACGACCGTGAAGTCAATCGTCCGCTCGTCTAGATTGACGGCGTCGACTTTGACACGGACGGCGTCCCCGATCCGGAACTGACGTTTCGTCCGCTCCCCAAGTAGCATGAGCTGCGATTCGTCGAAGTGGTAGTAGTCATCCATCGACTGAAGACGAACGAGCCCTTCAATCGTATTCGGAAGCTCGACGAACATCCCGAAGTTCGTGACGCCGGCGACGACACCATCGAACTCTTCACCGAGATGGGCTTCCATGTATTCGGCTTTCTTGAGCGCCTGTGTCTCGCGTTCTGCGTCGACCGAACGACGTTCCCGTTTCGATGCCTGTTCGGCGATCGCCCCGAGACGATCCTCGTACTTCGCAATCGTCTTCTCCGACAAATCGTTGTTGAAGACGTACGTGCGCATGAGACGATGGACAATCAAGTCCGGATAACGACGGATCGGTGACGTGAAGTGCGTATAGAAGTCCGTCGCGAGTCCGAAGTGACCAAGCGAGACATCATCATATTTCGCCTGTTGCATCGAGCGAAGCATGATCGTGCTGATGACCGGCTCTTCCGGTTCACCGTCGATCGCCTTCAAGATTTTTTGAAGCGTCTTCGGTTCGACCGTCTGTCCTTTGATGCGTTCGATGTGAACGCCAAAGTTTGCGACGAAGTCGAAGAAGAAGTCGAGCTTGTCCGGTTTCGGATTGTCGTGGACACGATAGATGAACGGCACGTCCATCTTATGGAAGTGTTCAGCGACCGTTTCGTTGGCCGCGAGCATGAACTCCTCGATCAACTTCTCGGCGACCGAACGTGGACGAAGCACGATATCCGCCGGCTTCCCTTCCTCGTTGACAACGACTTTCGCCTCGGCGAAATCGAAGTTGATGGCACCGCGTGAGTTACGGCGTTTCCGAAGGACTTCCGCGAGCTCGGCCATGAGGTCGAACTCACCGATGAACGGCTCGTACTTTTTCAACGTCTCTTCGTCATCGCGCTCGATGATCTCACGGACGTTCGTATACGTCATCCGTTCCGTCGTCTTGATGACACTCGGGAACAAGTCATGGCTGACGACCTTCCCGTTTTGCGGGGAGATCTCCATGACACAGCTTAGCGTCAAGCGGTTGACGTGCGGGTTGAGGGAACAAATCCCGTTCGAGAGTCGGTGCGGCAACATCGGGATAACACGGTCGACGAGATATACACTCGTCCCGCGCTCGAGCGCCTCGACGTCGAGCGGCGAGCCCTCTTTCACGTAATGCGAGACGTCGGCGATATGGACACCGAGCTCGTAGTTCCCGTTATCGAGTTTTTTGACGTGGACGGCATCGTCCAAGTCTTTCGCATCTTCGCCGTCAATCGTGAAGATCGTCTCGTCACGAAGGTCGACGCGACCGATGAAGTCTTTCTCATCCGCCTCGTCCGGCACCGCGTTCGCCTGCGCGATCACGTCCTCCGGGAACTCCGTCGGAATACCGTGTTTATAGACGATCGACAAGATGTCGACGCCTGGGTCGTTCTTATGTCCGATGATGCGGACGACGTCACAGGCACCGGCGAAGCGTCCGTCCGGATACTTCGTGATGCGCACGACGACTTTATGTCCGTCGACGGCACCGAGCGATTTGTCCGGGTTGACGACCGGCCAGAAGTTGATGCGCTTGTCATCCGGCTCGATGAAGGCGAACTGGTCGAGTCGACCGCTCGGGAGCGTATACGTCCCGACGAACTCCGAGAGTCCGCGCTTCAATACTTTCAAAAGAATTCCTTCTGTCTTGCCACGGTTGTCCTCGCGTTTTTTGACGAGGATCGTATCGCCATGGTAGACGTCTTTCAGTTGGTCGGGCGGCAAGAACACGTCTTCCGCTTCCCCTTCGACCGACAAGAAGCCGAATCCGCGCTGGTGAATCGAGATGATCCCCGCGACTTGGCCGAGCGAGGCGAGCGTCCCGTAACGGTTCGTCCGCGTCCGGCCGATGGCACCCTCTTCCTCGAGGGCATTCAATGTGCGGATGAGTTCTTTGAAGTCATCCGTCGACGCGAGCTGTAGTCGCTCGGTCAGTTGATCGACAGAGAGCGGTTTCTCGCTCGCCTGTAAGATCTCTAGTAATTGGTCACGTAAATTCAACGTGACACCTCCTTCTTAGACTGACCAGTCTAACGTTTCGAGAAAATCGAGCACGTCCTGGTGCAGTTTCTCTTTTTCTTTGTCGAGCGTGATCACATGTCCCGAGTTCTCATAAATGAGCAACTCTTTTTGGAACGTGTTGACCGCCTCGTAAATTTGATTCGCCGATTCCGGGTCGATCATGTTGTCTTTGGCGCCTTGGACGACGAGTGTCGGGACGAAGATGTCCTCGAGCTTCGACGCCGTGTCGCGGACGAAGGCACGGAGGTCTTTTAGCGTTGGCATTGGTTTGAACTCTGCCATCTCCTGCTCGATCTGTTCCGGCGACTTTTCTTCTCTACCCTTATATTCTCGGGCATATGCCTGGACTCCTTTGTACAAGCGGTCCTCGGCATCGATTCCAGTCGGCGCGCACATCGGGATGACCGCCTTGACGTCTTTCTCCTCGGCGAGACGGAGTGACATCACGCCACCTAGCGATAGTCCGCAGACGACGATCTCCTCATGGCCTTTGTCAACGAGTGTCTGGTAGGCGTTCAAGACGTCTTCCCACCAGTCTTCTGGTCCATATTGGAGTAACTCTTCCGGTGGGACGGCATGACCACGATAGATCGGTCCCATACATGTGTATCCTTCTTTTTGAAGGAAGCGACCGAGCATGCGGACATCCGCGCTCGATCCAGTGAAGCCATGTAACATCAACACGGCACGTTTTCCGCCCTCGAAGAAGAACGGTTTTGGTGCAGTCACTTTCATTTTATCTGTCATCTCCTCGTATCTACATTATTCCCAAAAAATAAATCGAAAAAACAAAAGCTGACCGCCTCACGTGAAAATCGAGAACGATCAGCCTTATCATCATAATGATGCGACTAGTAATCCTAAAATGAAAAACAAAGTGCCTAGTACAGCTGCAGTTCGGTTCAAAACAGCATCGAAGCCGCGCGCTTTCTGGCGTCCGAACAACTGCTCCGCGCCACCTGCAATCGCTCCAAGACCTTGCGACCGACCTGACATGAGCAGTACGACGACAATCAATAAGACAGCCACGACAAGTAGGCTGATTGTAGCGATCGTTTGCATAGTAGTCAGTTCCTCCTTCTATTTACACGCCTTTTATTATATAGAAGTTATCGTCAAAACACCAGCATTCAAATTATCGGGACGGGTAGCTGAATCCTTCCCCGATGACTTCCTTCACTTGATGGATGACGACGAAAGCGCGGTCGTCCGTCACTTGGACGATTTTTTTGAGTGGCGCGATCTGACGTTTGTCGACGATCATATACAACATGTTCTTATCCTGCTTCGTGTAGTAGCCGTGCCCATGAATGATTGTTGCCGAGCGACCGAGCGTCTCCGTTAAGACGACGGCGAGCTCTTCTTGCTTGTCGCTGATGATTGTGACGGCTTTGCGGATGTTGAGTCCTTCCGCGACGAGATCGATGACCCACGAACCGATGATGATGGCGATGAGCGTATAAAGGACGACCTGTTCCCCTAAGAAGAAGCCAGATGTCGCGACGACGATTGCATCGATGATGAACATCGAGACGGCGACGCTCAAGTGGAGATAACGCTCCATGAGACGGGCGATGATGACGCCCCCTCCGGTCGTCCCACCGACACGGAGCACCATGCCGATCCCGACCCCGATCATGATCCCGGCGTAGACGGCCGCGAGCAGTTTGTCCTCGGCAGGGCTGCCCCAATCGTGCGTCAGACTAAGGAAGAATGACGTCGCGACGACGGCGATGACCGAATAGACCATTGTCCGGCGGTCGAGCAGTTTATAACCGACGATAAAGAGAATCCCGTTCCCGATGATCGACGTGAGCCCGAGGTCCCAGCCGAAGACGTAGTACAGGATGATCGTGACCCCGAGCAGGCCACCTTCCGAGAAATCATTCGGTACGGTGAAGTAGTTGACCCCGAATGAGAGAATGAATGAGCCCGCGATGATCCAGGCGATGTCCTTCACCGAGATGGTTTGTAGCTTGCGCCATACTTGTTGACGCAATAGATGTTGCTGTTGACGTTTCATAAATTGTCCTCCTTCCATATAAAAAAGACCGCGGCCAAAGCCGCAGTCTTAAGATTGTACTGGCTTTGGCGCACCGTCTTTCATAATCGGCAACTTGCGCTCCGCTGCGTTCGCGTAGACGTTCAAGAGTGCCTCTTTTTCCAAATCCCAGTTATATTTCTCACGCGCGGTCTTCGTGTTCTCTTTGACACGCGCATAGAGTGCTTGGTCTTCAATCATCCGGTTGACGCCGTCTGCGATCGATTGTGGATCGTGCGAGTCGACGAGCACCCCGACATCGTTCCCCGCAACGACCCGTTCGATCTCAGGGAAGTCACATGAGACGACCGGTACTTCGGCCATCAAATACTCGAACAATTTGTTCGACGACGCCGAGTAGTGGTTGAAGCAGACGTTGTTCAATACTTGGAAGCCTAAGTAGGCGTTCATCGTATAGTAAGGTAACGCTTCGACCGGTACTTTGTCAATCATCTTGACACGATCGCCGACGCCTTCCGTCTTAATCAACTGTTGAATCGTCGGTTTGAGCTTCCCGTCCCCGATCATGACGAGCGTACCTTCTTTGAAGTCTTTCGCCGCGAGCACGAGTTGTTCGAGACCACGCCCAGCTTGAATCCCACCTTGGTACAAGAGGATCTTCTCGTCTTTTGGCAAGTCGAGAAGCGCATGCAAGTCCTTACGGAGCGAGAAGTCGAGCGGACGATAGAACGGATAGTTGTGGAGCACGTACGGGTAGAATCCGTATAACTCTTCGTTGTGTGCCGCGCGTGTATGGTTCTCGACCATCATCGTATCGACGAACGGCAAGAGCCATCCTTCGAGGTTACTTTGGATATAGCCGTAACCGGTACGGTCCGTCTGCACTTCGTGTGAATCGTAAACGATTCGGCCTTTGTTGAACACTTTTCCGGCGAGGAGTGCCTGCGGGAGCGTGTTCAAATCGTTCGCATGATAAAAGTCATATGACTTCTTCGTCGACGTGAACACCATCTCGAGCATCGCACTCGCGTTGACGATTTGCTTACGTACTTGCGGCAACAAGATCGTTCCGACCGCTGCCCCGAGAGCGAGCATCGTGAACGGTGCGAGTAGGAACAAGCCGGCACCGACGAGTCCGGCACCAATTTGACGGGTCCGTTTCTCGCTCACCCATTGGTACGTCTTCTTCGCGAACTTGAGCGCGTTGACGAGAATCGATGGCTGACGCTTCACGCGGATGACGCGGAAGCCTTCCGGACGAATCTCTTCTTTCGGTAACTCTTTATTTTTCGGGTCTTGGAGCGCAATCAAATCAACTTCATAACCTGCCTCGGCGAGTGCCGAGCATTCGCGAAGGACGCGCGCATCATTCGTAAAATGATTCCATACAAACATACATACTGACTTCATTGTGTTTCCTCCATCACTAACTGTTGTACGACTTGATCTAACACGTCGATATTCTCTTCCCAACATAAATTTTCTTTGACGTAACGAATCCCGTTCGCCCCAAGCGCCTCCCGAAGGTCCGGTCGGTCGAGGAGCTTGCGGAGAATCCGCTCGATCTCATCGATATCCCGCTTCCGAGAGACGAATCCGACTTCAGCCGCTTCAATGACATTCGCCGCATGGCCTGACACTGCTGCGACAATCGGTTTGCCGACCGCCATATAGTCGATGAGTTTCCCAGGGATGACCGTATCGAACACTTCTTGCTCGATCAGGCTGACAAAGGCGACGTCCGCATTTTTAATCGCCTGAAACGCCTCCGTCCGTGGCATCGCTTCAAGGAACAAGAAGTTTTGGAAACCACGCTCTTTGATCGTCTGCTTCAACTCTTCTTTCCGATACCCGTAGCCGATCAGTTTGAAGTGAATCCGTGGTTCGTCACGGAACCGTTCGGCAAGTTCGAGTAAGAGCGAGACGTCTTGCGCGAGCCCCATGTTTCCGGCATATAGAATCTCCATCCGGTCGTCCGGCGGGATCGTCCGCTCAAGCGCTCGTTCCGACTCCCGAATCGAGTTCGGCATGTAGTGGATTTTCTCGTTCGGGACACCGCGTTGACGCAGATAGCTGCGGAAGCCTTCCGAGTTGATGATGACTTCGTCAGCGGCACGATACAGTCGCTTCTCGAGCCAAAATGCCGGCGCGAGCACCCAGTCGTGTTTGAACACGCCGACCCCTTTCACCGATTCCGGCCAAAGGTCACGAACGTCTAAAATGAGAGGGACACGATACTTCCGTTTTGCATATACCCCAACAAATGCCATAAAAAAAGAAGGGGTCGTCGCAAATACGACGTCTGGCTTCAATTTTAACTGGCGGACGGACCCAATCCCTTTCACCATCTGTTCGAGGAACAAGAAGAGACGGCTGACCATGTTGGACGTATGTTTCCGCTTCTTCGTGATGAGTCGTTTGATGAACGGTTGGTCGTTCAACTCCCGGTCATTCCAGAAACGGTCGTCCTGATACATATCAAAGCTCGGGTACGAAGGGGCGGCCGTGATGACCTCGACTTCATACCCGCGCTGCTTCATCAAATGCGTAATGTTTTGCATCCGGTTACCGGCGCTGCCGATCTCCGGATAATAGTTTTGACACACCATGAGCATAGTTTTCAAAAATAACACACCTTACTGTTGATCAAGTTCGTCCACGAGCCGTTTTAACAAGGCATGGACGTCATCTTTTAAATCAGGATCGCTGAGCGCGTGGCAAATCGTCGTCTCGACGAATCCAATCGGTTCCCCGACGTCATAGCGTCGACCATCAAATTCGTAAGCAAAGACCGTCTGCGCTTCATTCAAGCGTGCGATCGCATCCGTCAATTGAATCTCGCCTCCTGCCCCTGCTTCTTGCCCTGACAACGCCTCAAAGACGTCCGGTGTCAGCACATAGCGACCAAGGATGGCAAAGTTCGATGGGGCCTCACCGACGGGCGGCTTCTCGACGAACGTCCGCACCGGGATAAGCTTCCCTTCAACGGCAAGCGGGTCAATTATACCATATCGGTTCGTCATTTCATACGGGACACGCTGCACACCGATGATCGAGCGTTCATGCGCCTCATATTGGTCAATCAACTGTTTCGTCGCCGGCACGTCGGATTCAATGATATCGTCCCCGAGTAAAACCGCGAACGGTTCGTCCCCAATGAATTTCCGAGCACACCAAATCGCATGACCGAGACCTTTTGGCTCCTGTTGGCGTATGTAGTGAATGTTCGCCAAGTTCGAGGAGTGTCGGACCGATTCGAGTAAGCGGGTCTTCCCTTTTGACTCCAAGTTTTGTTCCAACTCGAGCGCACGGTCAAAATGATCTTCAATGGCGCGCTTGTTCTTACCCGTGACGATGATGATGTCTTCGATTCCAGAGGCGACGGCTTCTTCGACGATGAACTGAATCGTCGGCTTGTTGACGATCGGCAACATCTCTTTTGGCATGGCTTTCGTGGCTGGTAGGAAGCGGGTGCCGAGACCGGCGGCTGGGATGATGGCTTTACGTACTCGTGTCATTAGCATTGGCTCCTTTACTCATTATGTAATGAGTATACCCAATATTTGTGTGTTCTGACACAAAATAGAGGTCATGACAAAAGAGTCATGACCAATTGTCGTCACGCTTCGTTTTTAGATAATACCACACCCCAAATGTGATCAGACCGATGACGAGAAGAATCCCTAGCATCATCATGAGAAACGCCTCTCCATTTGTGCTTCACTAATCTATTCCCTTCCTACATCGTTTCAGAACCACTTCTGACCATGTGCTTGAATGAAACGAAGTTCTTCTTGGTAATGATCGTAGTGCCCCTCATCCATCATCTTTTGGAAGGCGATATCCCCTTCAGCGGCTTTCCGCTTCATCAACAGACAGAGTGCCTCGATGCGTAACTGCAACATCTCAAATAAGTCTTCCTTAGGGTCGTCCCAACCGTACGCCTTTAAGAATAATGAAACACGTTCTTGATACGACTTATCATCTCGAATCGCATCGTAATAGATGACTTCTCCTGATTCAGCTTGATGCCGGCGACTGAGCGGGACGAACGTGTAAAGCGCGTAGACGATATCCCAAGCTCTCGGACCTGGCGCAGCCAAATCAAAGTCGATGATCCCTGATACTTTTCCCTCATGAAAAATCGTATTGTAGACGGCAAAGTCATTATGGCAAATGACCTCTAACGGTTGAGGCGTGTTGTCAATCGGTGCCCACTCCGATGACCATTCAAAATCTGTCGACGCATCATGCAGATGTCTCATCAGTCGTGCAACATCTTGAATCGCCTCATCGGACCACATATAAGACTTTAACGGATAGTCTGCGGTTTCTCCTTCCAAGTAAGTTAACACTTCTCTTCCTCGATCATCGATTCCGATAAAGCGTGGCACTCCGGAAAGTTGCTTTGCCTCCAAGTGACGTAACCATCGATGAATACGCTCGCTGCCTTCCTTTTGAGTGCGATAGACATAATTCCCCTTTTTATAAACAGTCGACACGTTCCCGCCACTCAATCTTTTTTCTTGTTCATTCGATTGGTCCATCCAATAATCTCTCCCTACTCTTTATCAGTCACGTTCAGTATACAGCACGGCACGAGGTCTCAATGGCGGATACAGAACTTTCGTGCCCGTCGAAGCGGAACCGTGACTCTTGCAGGAAAGCAATCTCGCGGAGACCCCGCAAGCGCATAAGCGCGAGGAGGCTCCGTGGATTGCCTGCAGAAAGCATCGGTGCCGCAAGACGGGTTGACGACCAATCAGTTTTCCCACCGTCGATTAAACGGTTATTCCACACAAAAAAACAGGCCCGCCATTTGGCGAGCCTGAAACAATCAATTATTTTTTGAGGTTGTAGAACGACTTGATGCCGTCGTATTTCGCTACATCGCCGAGCATGTCTTCGATGCGGAGAAGTTGGTTGTATTTCGCGATACGGTCTGTACGTGAAAGTGAACCTGTTTTGATTTGACCAGCGTTTGTCGCAACAGCGATGTCCGCGATTGTCGCATCTTCTGTTTCACCAGAACGGTGTGAGATAACAGCTGTGTAACCAGCTTTTTTAGCCATTTCGATTGCGTCGAATGTTTCTGTGAGCGTACCGATTTGGTTAACTTTGATGAGGATCGAGTTCGAGATTCCTTTTTCGATACCTTCAGCAAGTTTCTCCGTGTTCGTTACGAAGAGGTCATCCCCAACGAGCTGAACTTTGTCACCGATTTTGTCAGTGAGCAATTTGAAGCCGTCCCAGTCGTTTTCGTCGCAACCGTCTTCGATTGAGATGATTGGGTACTTGTCAACGAGCTCAGCGTAGAAGTCTACGAGCTCAGCAGTTGTCATTGACTTGCCTTCGCCAGCGAGTTCGTACTTGCCAGTCGACTTGTCGTAGAACTCAGAAGACGCAACGTCCATAGCGAGGTAGATATCTTCGCCAGCTTTGTAACCAGCTTTTTCGATTGCTTCAAGGATTACTGTGATTGCTTCTTCGTTAGACTTCAAGTTTGGTGCGAAACCACCTTCGTCACCGACTGCTGTGTTAAGACCCATACCAGAAAGAACTGATTTGAGGGCGTGGAATACTTCTGCACCCATGCGGAGCGCTTCACGGAACGTTGGCGCGCCAACAGGCATGATCATGAACTCTTGGAAGTCAACGTTGTTGTCCGCGTGTGAACCACCGTTGATGATGTTCATCATTGGAGTTGGAAGTGTCTTCGCGTTGAATCCACCGAGGTACGTGTAAAGTGGAAGGCCGAGCTCGTCTGCTGCTGCGTGTGCTGCTGCCATTGAGACACCAAGGATTGCGTTTGCGCCGAGTTTACCTTTGTTTTTTGTACCGTCGAGTTCGATCATTTTCGCATCGATTGCGTTTTGGTCGAAAACATCGTAGCCGATGAGTTCTGGTGCAATCGTGTCGTTCACGTTTGCAACTGCTTTCAAGACACCTTTACCGAGGTAACGTGACTTGTCGCCATCGCGAAGCTCAACTGCTTCGTGCTCACCTGTTGATGCGCCTGATGGGACGAGGGCACGGCCGAAACCGCCGTCTTCTGTGAAGACTTCTACTTCTACTGATGGGTTACCGCGTGAATCTAAAATCTCGCGTGCGTAAATTTCTGTAATCATTGACATGAAAAATCGCTCCTTTTCGTATGAAAAATAGTTGTATTATTTTGTAACGATTGATGAACCAGTCATTTCAGCTGGTTGCTCTCCACCGAGAAGGTCGAGAAGCGTTGGGGCGAGGTCGCAAAGTGCGCCTTCGAGAACTGGTTTCAGTTCGACTCCCTCTTTTGTGATGATGCACGGAACAGGTTCCGTCGTGTGCGCTGTCATCGGCGAACCGTCTGGGTTCGTGACGATGTCTGCGTTCCCGTGGTCTGCTGTGATGATGGCCGCGCCGCCTTTAGCAAGTAATGCGTCCACTACTTTACCGAGGCATTCATCGACTGCTTCGATCGCTTTCTTCGTCGGCTCAAGCTTACCTGAGTGACCAACCATATCCGGGTTCGCGAAGTTGATGATGTATGCATCATACTCATCCGACTCGATACGCTCGAGCAAGCCGTCTGTGAGTTCGTACGCACTCATTTCTGGTTGCAAGTCGTATGTCGCAACTTTCGGTGAAGGAATGAGGAGACGATCCTCGCCTTCGAATGGTTTTTCTTTTTGTCCGTTCAAGAAGAATGTGACGTGTGGGTACTTCTCTGTTTCTGCGGCACGGAGCTGTTTGTATCCTTGCGCAGAGAGTGTTTCCCCGAGTGTGTTTTTCAAATCTTCCGGTGGGAAGACGATGTCCGTGTCGATATCATCCGAGTACTTCGTCATCGAGACGAGAAGAAGGTTCTCAGGATGTTTGTCAGAGAGTGTAAAGCCTTCGAATCCAGATTTCTCTTTGAACACTTTCGACAACTGAATCGCTCGGTCCGGACGGAAGTTGAAGAACATGATCGCATCGTTGTCTTGAATCGTCGCGACCGGCTTTCCATCTTTTTCGATGACTGTCGGTAAGACGAACTCATCCGTCAAATCGTTCTCATACGACTTCTTGAGAACCTCGACTGGGTCCGTACCGACTTCACCTTTTCCGTTTACGAGGACGTCATATACTTTCTCGACGCGCTCCCAACGGTTGTCGCGGTCCATGGCATAGTAGCGACCAGACACGCTAGCGACTTGACCGACACCGAGTTCAGCTAGCTTTTCTTCAGTTTCCTTGAGGAAACCAGCACCTGACTTCGGATCACAGTCACGGCCGTCCGTGAAGGCGTGAATGTACACTTTTTCGATGCCGTGGAGTTTTGCGAACTCAACGACGGCATACATGTGTTTGATATGCGAGTGAATCCCGCCATCCGACACGAGGCCCATGATATGGAGACTCGAGTCATGTTTCTTCACATGTCCTGCCAAATGGTTCATCGCCTGACGGTCGAAGAACGAACGGTCTTGGATTGCGTTGTTGACGCGTGAGAGTGACTGATAGACGACTCGACCGGCACCGATATTCAAGTGACCGACTTCCGAGTTCCCCATCTGTCCTTCTGGAAGACCGACGTACTCGCCTTTTGCGTTTAAGAGCGTATGTGGATACTGCTCCCAGTAGCGATCGAAGTTCGGTTTGTCCGCAGCCATGACCGCGTTACCGAACGATTCATCACGCATCCCGAAACCATCTAAGATGATGAGTGCGACTGGTCTAGCCATTTAAATCGCCTCCAACAATTTGAGGAACGAAGCGGCTTCGAGTGAAGCACCGCCGACGAGTGCGCCGTCGATGTCTTCTTGTGCCATGTACTCTTTGATGTTCTCAGGTTTTACAGATCCACCGTATTGGATGCGTACTGCAGCCGCTACGTCTTCGCCGTAAAGACCTTTCACCACGTCACGAACATACTTACAAGAGCTTTGTGCGTCAGCTTCGTCTGCTGATTTACCTGTACCGATTGCCCAAACTGGCTCGTACGCGATGACGAGTTGTTTGACTTGGTCAGCAGAGAGGTCAGCGAGACCGCCTTCGACTTGTGTTTTGATGACTTCTTCGAACTTGTCGCCTTCGCGCTCTTCAAGTGTTTCACCGACACAAACGATTGGCGTAAGACCGTGTTCGAACGCTTTTTTCGTTTTGCTGTTGATGAACGCATCTGATTCGCCGAAGTACTCACGACGTTCTGAGTGACCGAGGATGACATAAGTCACGCCGAGGTCAGCGACCATAGCTGGGCTGATTTCGCCAGTGTATGCACCGCTATCTTTGTCGTACATGTTTTGTGCACCGAGCTTCAAGTTTGACCCTTTAGCTGCTTCTACCATCGGTGCGAGGAAAAGTGCCGGAGCACCAATCGCTGCATCTACTTTGTCAGTAGACGGGATGTTGTTTTTAACTTCCTCTACGAAAGCGACAGCTTCCGAGAGTGTTTTGTTCATTTTCCAGTTACCTGCAATAATCGGTTTACGCATCGATAACCCTCCTCTAAATTACTTGTCGTTAAGCGCCTCGACACCTGGAAGCTTCTTGCCTTCCATGAATTCGAGTGACGCGCCACCACCAGTTGAAATGTGACTCATCTTGTCAGCAAGACCAAACTTGGCTGCTGCAGCGGCTGAGTCGCCACCACCGATGATTGAATATGCATCGCTATCCGCAAGTGCTTGAGCGACACCTTTCGTTCCGTTTGCGTATTTATCGAGTTCGAATACGCCCATCGGTCCGTTCCATACGACAAGTTTCGATTCGCGAATCGCATCCGCGTAAAGTTCGACTGTCTTCGGTCCGATATCAAGACCCATGTGATCCGCTGGGATCGAGTCGATATCGACTGGGCCGACATACGTTTCTTCGCCGAATTCTTTTGTAATGACGCAGTCGACAGGCATCAAGAATTTCACGCCTTTGTCTTCTGCCTTCTTCATGAATTGACGAGCGAGGTCAAGCTTATCCTCTTCAAGGAGTGACGTTCCGACTTCGTGCCCGAGTGCTTTCGAGAACGTGTACGAGAGTCCGCCACCGATGATGAGTGTGTCAACGATGTCAAGAAGGTGGTCGATGACCCCGATCTTGTCCGCTACTTTCGACCCACCGATAATCGCCGTGAACGGACGGTCTGGGTTAGAAAGAGCTTTACCGAGAACTTCAAGTTCTTTTTCCATCAAGAGACCAGCAACGGCTGTGTCCACGTGGTGTGCAATCCCTTCAGTTGAAGCGTGTGCACGGTGAGCCGCACCGAACGCGTCGTTAACGTATACGTCAGCAAGTGCTGCGAATCCTTTCGCAAGTTCAGCGTCGTTTTTCGTTTCACCTGGGTAGAAACGAACGTTCTCTAAAACGACGACATCGCCTTCAGAGAGGTTAGCGACCGCTTCTTCTGCGACCGGACCGTATGCTTCTTCGACGAGCGGTACATCTTTTCCGAGAAGCTCAGCGAGACGCTTCGCTACTGGAGCAAGTGAGAACTCAGGGTTCTTCTCGCCTTTTGGACGGCCGAGGTGGCTCGCGAGGACGAGTTTCGCACCACCGTCAAGCAAGTGCTTGATCGTTGGAAGTGCGGCTTGAATCCGAGTTTCGTCTTGGATGACGCCATCTTTGAGTGGAACGTTGAAGTCAACGCGGCAAAAGACGCGTTTCCCTTTTACATCGATGTCACGAATAGACTGTTTGTTCATAACTTTCGCCTCCATATGTCGTGCGTGTCATTTCATAAATAGAGCGGAGAACAATCTCTTGTTTCCGCTCCTATTTGATTCTATTTAGTTCACGAAATTACTTCGCGATGTTAGCGAAGTGCTTAACTGTGCGAACCAATTGTGCAGTGTAAGACATTTCGTTGTCGTACCAAGAAACTGTTTTAACGAGTTGCTTGTCGCCAACTGTCATGACTTTCGTTTGAGTCGCGTCGAAGAGTGAACCGTATGTGATTCCAACGATGTCAGAAGAAACGATTTCGTCTTCAGTGTAACCGAATGACTCGTTTGCTGCTGCTTTCATCGCTGCGTTTACTTCGTCAACAGATACTTGCTTGTCGAGTACAGTTACGAGCTCAGTGAGTGAACCTGTAGCAACTGGTACACGTTGTGCAGCACCGTCAAGTTTCCCTTGAAGTTCAGGGATTACGAGACCGATTGCTTTAGCAGCTCCTGTTGTGTTAGGAACGATGTTCGCTGCAGCTGCACGTGCACGACGGAAGTCACCTTTCGCATGTGGAGCGTCAAGCGTGTTTTGGTCGCCAGTGTAAGCGTGAATCGTCGTCATGAGACCTTCAACGATTCCAAACTGGTCTTGAAGTACTTTAGCCATTGGCGCCAAGCAGTTTGTTGTACAAGAAGCACCTGAGATGACTGTTTCAGTACCATCGAGGATGTCGTGGTTTGTGTTGTAAACAACAGTCTTCATGTCACCTGTAGCAGGAGCCGAGATAACAACTTTCTTCGCGCCAGCTTTCAAGTGAAGCTCAGCTTTTTCTTTAGAAGTGAAGAATCCAGTACATTCGAGAACGATGTCTACACCGAGGTCTCCCCATGGAAGTTCTTCAGGGTTACGGTTAGCGAGCGTGATAACTTTCTCTCCGTTTACGAGGAAGTGATCGTCGTGTACTTCAACTTCTCCGTCGAAACGACCTTGAGTCGTATCATACTTGAGAAGGTGCGCAAGCATCTTCGTGTCTGTCAAGTCGTTGATTGCAACAACTTCGATTCCTTCGTTTTTGATGATCTCGCGGAATGCCAAACGACCGATACGTCCAAATCCGTTAATACCAACTTTTACTGCCATGTTAATTTCCTCCTTAGGGTAGAAGCTATTTATTGAAGAGCCAACGGGGGGTCAACTCTTTAATAACAAGTTAATAATTCTTTCGCCGCACCTTCGTCTGTGACGAGGATGATGTTCGACGTGTGTTTCGCATAAGCGGCAATCGCCTGTGCCTTCGATTTCCCTCCGGCAACCGCGATGACGGTATCCATGTCATCCAGCTCTTCGAGTTGGATCCCGACCGTCTTGACGCGATGGACGATTTCGCCTTCCGCATTGAAATAATATCCGAATGCTTCGGCGACGGCGTCATGCCGTTCAATCATCCGCAAATGCTCCGGTGATGCGTGACGGCGCTTTGCCATCGTTTCTGCCTCACCAATTCCATGTACCACAATTCGCGCCGCTCTAATCATTTCCAGTACATTTTTAATACTAGGTTCCTCCACCATCCGGTCGAATGTTTCTTGTGACACTTCATCCGGAATATGTAGAAGATGATAGTCTGCGTGGGCCCGGTCCGCCATGCGTGAACAGACGGTATTCGCTTGAAGTTCAAGCGTTTCTCCAAGTCCCCCGCGTGCGGGCACAAAATGCATCGGGCGTTCTTTTTTATCGGGCGACATCATCGCCGCAACCGATGCCATCGTCGTTCCACCCGTTACCGCAATAACGTTATCATCCGGTGCGAGCCGCGCTTTTAACTGCGTGACCGCTGCCCGTCCGATATCGCGCTGGACCCAGAATGTTTCATCTGAATCACCCGATACGATGACGACTTGGCGAACCCCTAATTTCTCTTCGAGCTCTCTTGCCACTTCTGAGATCCCGAGAAGTTCTCCCATGATCTCGTGCAAGTCCCGTAAGACGTTTCGTCCCGTCTCACTGAGGGAAATTCCTTGAGTAGCGACGTAAAGAAGACCTTGGTCTTTCAAAAAGTCGACTTCTCGTCTGAGTACCCGTTCGGTCAGTCCCAAACTCGTTGCGAGTGTCCTGCGGCCAATCGGCTGCATCAAGCGGACATAATGTAAGATATCGTAACGATGTCGGAGCGTATCGAGCAGGTCAGGGACAATTTGCTTCTGAACGTGAATCAGTTGCTGGATCATGCTCTTACCCCCTCGACTTTCAGTGTGGACAACTTTTGTCCCACTTTTTTATTTGCGTCCCACCGCTACGAGTTCATCTTATCAATCACTTTTCCGTCTGGCAACCCCTTCAAACGTTTTTTTTCGATGTAAGCGTATACTTAACAAAATCTTCAACTTTGTTGTCATCATATCGCCCTTGACTGATGACTTCTCCTTCGTGTATAAGAACAGGGATCTCGAAGAGGTACTTCGCCTCGAGACCCTCATCTCCTGTAATATCAATCTGTTCGAGCTCGATTGGGTAATCCTCCTGTAGCCATTCGAGCATGACAAGCGCCTCGTCACAGAGCGAACAATTGTCACGTTTATATAAAGTTAGTTTCATTTTCGTCATCCCTTCCATAACTGGCGCTCGCGTTCGCGCGAGTTGCCAAATCCAAGCTCTTCCCGATAGTTCGTCACGGTCCGTCTCGTCACTTGATAGCCGTATCGACCGAGTTCGTTTGCGAGTGCCTGATCACTTTGTGGGGCCTTCTCTCGTTGAATCAGTTCTGCGAGTGTCCGCTTGATCATGAACGGTGAATGTCCATGACTCGTCGACCTTACGAAAAAGTGTTTCCATTCCATGATCCCGCCTTCAGTCTTAGCAAACTTCCCTTGAATGGCACGCCCGACTGTTGATTCGTGCTTGCCGATTTGTTGCGCGACGGTCCGCCGGGTCAGCGGATTGAGGACGAGCTCTCCTTTCAACCACTCGGTCTGACGTGACGCGATGACAGCCCATATCTCACGTAACGTCTCGTTCCGCATCGCAAGGGACGTCATCCACCATTTCGCCTCGCGGTCATTGCCGACTTGCGCCGCGTCAAGTTCCGGGCTGAGCCACGTTGTGATTAGTTCTCCATCTTCATATCGCACTTCGACTTCCGGAAAGACGTGACCCGTTTCTTCATATAATAATGGACGCTTTGGCAGTGTCGCGACAATTCGCTCTAAACGGATGAGCTCTTCATCTGAAATCGCGAGCACGCTCGCCACCTGTTTTTGGCTCACGCCACTCTCGATCGCATCAAATACATCGACGACGCGCGGGTCCTCATGTTCAATCGCATGGCGGTACTGACACTCTCGTTCCGTTCTCGCCCCGATCCCCGTCGGTTCAAGAAATAAGAGTGCCTGTCTCGCCTGTTCGATTTGAGTCACGTCGACACCAACCCGCTCCGCCAACACATCATTCGAATCCGGCAATAATCCCCGATGGTCGAGCAAGAGGACGAGCTGTCGTCTCAGCTCTTTCTCCGAATCGCTGCCGCTTCCTTCTCGAATTTGCTTGAACAACTTCTCTTCGAACGCGCTCGCCGCATCCGCTACCCAACCGAGGTCCCCACTCCCGATATGAATGTTTGGATTATGTCGCGCCAAACGTGCGAGACGAAACGAGAGCGCGAGACGGTCCGCCTCGAGCACCGGTAGCCGTTGCACAAGGTCTTGCGTCATCTGTTGCTGTTGTACCTGTTTTTGTTCTTGCCGTTGCATCGTTCTCCCCCCTCTTCTCTATTGTAACGAACCCGCTCCACTCACGCTCAAAAAAGGATAATGAACAGGATTGCTTTTTTAATAAAACAAATGTATAATAAATTCGTGTCACACACATGCACCCGTAGCTCAGGGGATAGAGCACTGGTTTCCGGTGCCAGGTGTCGGGAGTTCGAATCTCTCCGGGTGTATCAAATGCAAAGGACGAAGGCCAAATGAGGTCTTCGTCCTTTTTTATGTTTTCTACTTCAATTTTAAACCAGCACACTTCTAATTATCCTTTATATAGTATATTTAAGTTAAAGAATTGAAAAAGGGGTGTTAGTAAATGGCTCACACTGTTCCAGAGACGATTCGTTCATCCGCAACAACAGGAGAACGACTTGTCTTTCGCACATTGAAGCGCTACCTCCCAGATGATTACATCGTTTACTTCGAACCCAATATACACGGCAGAAGGCCAGATTTCGTCATCATTGGACCCGACTTAGGATTAATCGTTTTAGAGGTGAAAGACTATACTCGCTCTACGCTCTACCAACTGAACAACGATGAATGGATCATCACTCCTGCAAACGAATCTCAAAAGAAAGTGAAAAGTCCATTTCTACAAGCCCGTGAAAATATGTTCAAACTAACTGATGTCCTAAAGAAAGATCAAAACCTGATTCAGCACGAAGGAAAATATGCAACGACCTTAAAATTCCCTTATGGATCAGGCGTTATTTTTACACGACTGACACAAGATGATTGTATTCGCCATGGACTCTATCAAGTCATCGATCCTTGTTTGTCACTCATGCGTGATGAAATCAATCCTGATGACCCACAATTCTCAGAGGAAATCCTCATCGAAAAAATTCTGAACATGTTCACTGTTCCTTATCGCCTAAAGCAACCATTAACCGGAGAAGAGATCGATGCGATTCGTTATCATCTATTCCCAGAAGTTCGAATCAGCGCAGAGTTCAAAAAAGTCACCCCTTATCAGGATCAGCTCTTATTGTCCCTTCACAACATCCGAGCCATGGACCTGCATCAAGAAAATTTGGCCAAACAACTCGGCGACCAAAATCGTTTGATTCGAGGTGTGGCGGGTAGTGGAAAGACTCTTATTTTAGCAAGTCGCGCCAAATTGTTATCCAAGCAACATCCTGAATGGAAGATTTTGATCCTATGTTACAATATCTCGCTAGCCCGTTTTATCGAGCAGATGGTGCAACAAATGATGCTGGAACCGGATGATTTGTTCGATTTTGATCCTTTAGTAAAACGTAAAAGCCATTTGATCGAAGTACGAAATTTCCATGCATGGTTGCAGAATGATTTACATATTTCAGAGAGAAGGATTTCCTCGACACTTGAGAAGTTAAGAAAACGAGAAATCATCCTTCCTTCATACGATGCCATCTTGATTGATGAGGGACAAGACTTCGAACCCGAATGGCTCGAACTCGCCAGTGAAGTCTTGAATCCAGAAACAAAATCGCTGTTGCTTGTTGAAGATCGTGCCCAATCTATCTATAAGCGAAAACGTAGCTATGTACAGGACACGGGTCTCGACTTCCGAGGAAGATCCAAAATTTTAAATATCAATTATCGGAACACATCTCAAATCGTGTCATTCGCTTGGTCATTCTATCAATCCAACTCTTCTTTGAAAGATAAAGTTGTGACGAAAGAATTAGATGGGGAAATCATTGCTCCTCAGAGTACGCTTCGAAGAGGTCCTGAACCAGCCGTTATTAAATGTGATCATTTCTTCAAAGAAGCAGATCTCGTTGCCCGGCAAATAAAAAAGTTACATGAGGAGAAAAAAGTCCCCTATTCTGAAATGTTGATCCTATATCGTGTCCAAAAGTTTTCGACGATGCATTATGTCGACACCTTACAACGTGCACTGAACTACTATGAAATCAAGCACTTTTGGATCACAGAGAGCAGTGAGACGAAACGTACCTTCTCAAAAGATGATCAGTGCGTAAAAATCAGTACAATCGACAGCAGTAAAGGTCTTGATTTTCAAGCCGTTTTCATCGTCAACGTTGACAATATGCCATTCAAATATGAAGAAGATGTCGAGCGAGAAGTGTCGCTCCTTTATATCGGAATGACACGTGCAAAAGAATATCTCTTCTTATCGTATTCAGGCAACTCCATCTTCACTCGTTATTTCGAATCAAGTCAGGTAATCAAACCAGCTCGTCCAAAATTAAATGGGTAACGTCAGCACTTGAGACGTTTTACACATCGAGGGTCGTGGAATAAGGACTAGAAAGGGTTTCTGTTTGACCAACATTGACTATACAGGTATGATGAACTTACAACCTACATAAAGGAGGCAGATTCAATGTTAATTCCAACAGTTATCGAACAGACAGGCCGTGGGGAGCGCGCGTACGACATCTACTCACGCTTGCTCAAAGACCGTATTATCCTTCTCGGAAGTGCGATTGATGACAACGTCGCGAACTCAATCGTTGCACAGCTTCTCTTCCTCGCAGCTGAGGATCCAGAAAAGGACATCTCGCTCTACATCAACAGCCCAGGTGGTTCGATCACAGCGGGTATGGCGATTTACGACACGATGAACTTCATCAAGCCGAACGTGTCGACGATTTGTATCGGAATGGCTGCATCGATGGGTGCCTTCTTGCTCCAAGCCGGTGAAAAAGGAAAACGTTTCGCACTTCCGAACGCGGAAATCATGATTCACCAACCGCTCGGCGGCACACAAGGCCAAGCGTCAGACATTAAGATTCACGCAGAACGTATCATTAAAATGCGTGAGAAATTGAACCAAATCATGGCAGAGAACACTGGACAGCCACTTGAAGTCATCGAGCGCGACACAGAGCGTGACTACTTCATGGCAGCTGACCAAGCGAAAGACTACGGTCTCATCGACAAAGTCATGACACGCTAATCATACAAAAGACGTTTCCCGATCAATCGGGAAACGTCTTTTTCATGTTCTCTGTCTCTTAGAGGCAGGTCAACCATTAATTTTCAGGTACTCGGACACCGAAGACGTATCGACTGTCGCCCTGCGTCCATTCCCCGCCGACCTCGTATAGATAAATACCGGGTTCGTCTGGTACGACCGGTTCAGCCGGGACGAGCTCTCCGTCCTCAATCTGAAAGAAACTCGATTCCATCGGGTCAGCATGGTAGACAACGTCAATCGCGTCACCCGGTTTGACCGTGATGAGTTGCAGGTCATCCGCTTCCGGCAAGCCATAGTCGGCGCACGTCGCACGACTGCCGGCTTCCCAACAATACGTCGATTGTTCTACTTCCGCTGTCACCGAGCCGACACGAACCGTCGGCAGCGGCGGTTTGACAGGGTCGTCCCCATCACCGAACCAAGACACGGCGACATAAATCACCCCTATGCCGACAAGTAACCCAATCAATACAATCCAAAAACGCCGATTACGCTTCACGGTCTCATCTCCTTTCCTCACTCATTCCCTATCGTGCAGGAAAATCCCTACTCCAACAAAAAAAGACCCACTTCCGTGAGTCTTGTACGTCATTTCGGACGACGCAGTCCTTTCATCATATAGCCGCCTTTAAAGTCGATCGGGTCGAACGCGACGAGAAACGCCTTCGGCTCATGCTTCTCGACAAGTTCACGCAATTCTTTCATCCGTGTACGGGCTGCCAAAACGTCCAGACGATAACGGACACCGTCTCGACCTTGTCCTTGATAATGCGTCACCCCGTAACCATTGTCGCGCATCTGTTGAATGAGCTCTGCCGGATACTCTTTCGTGTGGACTTGGATCATGTTGTAGCCGATGGCGAGTTTACGTTCGACGTAGCCACCGAGTAAAATCCCGAGCCCGAATCCGACTGCGTACACGATCATACCGAGCGTCGTCAAATCTTGGAATACGATTCCGAGTGCGAAGATGTAGATGAGTGTTTCAAGCGTCCCGAACAGACCCGCGATGACGGTCTTCCCTTTCACGAGCATGATTGTCCGGAGCGTGAGCACCGGGACGTAGATAAGTTGTAGCAATAGGATGAGTAAGATTTGACCCATTCGATCGACCTCCGTTCAAATTCATTACCACCACTATTCCAAATTTCAGAGTGAGATGCAACTAAAAAAGGCTGACCGAAGTCAACCTTATTATTTCGTATCTAGATTTTTCACGCTCGTGAGCAATTCATAGTCTTTACGAATCACTTCGTAGATCGCGTTCTTATCTCCGTTCAACAGCTCTTCTGCACGAAGCTGGTTCAAGAGAAGGCTTGTTGCGAACGTGACGAGTGCACTCTTCGGAATTCCGATTTCTTTTGCGCGCTCCGTGATGACTTGGTCGAGCTTAGCGTCAATCGTGAGCGATAATCTTTTCTTTTCATTCGACATAGTGATGAAGCTCCTTTAATTCCTATTCAGTAAACCTATTCCAGTTGCTTATTATATAGGAAGAATGGTTTTGGTGCAACCGCGTCACGATGAGGCGATCTCGTCGCCGCTCCGCACACGCTCGGCAATTTGGTCAATTTTGCGAAGTCGATGGTTAATTCCAGACTTCGAGATCGGTCCTGACTCGAGCATCTCCCCGAGTTCTTGTAACGAGACGTCTTGGTGCGTGACACGCAGTTCGGCGATTTCCCGGAGTTTTTTCGGCAAGACATCGAGTCCGACCGTCCGCTCCAAGAACTTGATGTTCTCGACTTGGCGTAACGCCGCCCCGACCGTCTTGTTCAAGTTGGCCGTCTCACAGTTGACGAGACGGTTGACGGAGTTGCGCATGTCCTTGATGATGCGTGCATCCTCAAATTCGAGCATCCCCCGTGTCGCACCAATCAACTTGAGAAAGTCGGAGATTTTCTCGCTCTCCTTCATATAAAGGATGTGTCCTTTTTTCCGCTCGAGCGTCTTCGCATTCAAATCGAACCGATTCGCCAGATCGCGTAGCGCCTGGTTATGGTTTTCATACAAGCTGTAGACCTCGAGGTGATACGACGACGTCTTCGGATGGTTGATGGATCCTCCGGCGAGGAAAGCCCCACGCAAGTAGGCGCGTGCCAAGTTCTCGTCTCGTGTCATATCCGAGTTCAACGTCCGGATCATCTCATAATGTTCCCCGAGAATCTCGAGGTCACGGAGCATCGTCTCCGCGTGCTGTGACACACGGACGATGTAGACGTTATTCTTTTTCAGACGCATTTTCTTCCGTACGAACAAATCTAATGGATGATCGTAGAGACGTTTCATCAACGAATACATCCGACGGGCGATCGAGGCGTTTTCGGTCGAGACGTCGAGCGTCATGCCTCGTCCTAGGGCGAGCGAGATGACCCCGTTCATCCGAACGAGTGCCGACAATTCCGCTTTCGCCTCGGCGTCATTCACTTCAAGTTGTGTCAGTTCTTTCTTCACATCTGATGCAAAGCTCATCGAGTCCCCCTCCTTTCTGTCTTTCAAACGATTCTTATTTCAATTCTAACTGTTGGAACGAGCGTGGCTTCTTGATCCGAAGTACTCGTTGCATGACGAGTCCAGCGATGGCGTCGGAGTCGTGACGGATATAATCTCGATTGTAATCGACGATATCTCCCGCAAGGACGTTCGTTCCATAGTTTCGGAGTTTCTTCCGGTCGAAGCGGACCTCTTCCGATCCGTCCTCGAGGTAACGCTCTAAATATTCTTCATCGATAGGCTCGTTATTGACGACGATCGTATCAATCGACGCCTTCCCGAGATAAGCTTCGATGGATTTTAAATGTTTCATGGCGTCATAGCCCTTCGTCTCGCCCGGTTGTGTCATGACGTTACAAATGTAGACGACCGGGACTTGTGAACGGACGATGGCTTCTCGCACGTCTGGGATGAGTAGGTTCGGGATGATGCTCGTATAGAGACTCCCGGGACCGAGCACGATGACATCTGCCGACTCGATCGCTTCCACGACCCCTGGGGCCGGCTTGATGCCTTCTTCGAGTAAAAACAGGCGTTTGATTGGCTGCTGATGGAGTGGGATCTTCGATTCGCCTTTGACGATCGTCCCATCCTCAAACTCCGCCGCGAGCGTCATGAGCGTCTCCGTCACCGGCAACACTTTCCCTTGTGCGTTCAAGAGCTGCGACATGACGTCAATCGCTTTGACGAAAGAGCCTTCACAAATATGCGTCGCCGCCGTCAGCATCAAGTTCCCGAGCGAGTGACCTTCTAGGCCATACCCCGTGTCAAAACGATACTGTAAGATTTTATCCATCAACGGCTCGACTTCTGACAGGGCCAAGATAACATTTCGGATGTCGCCTGGGGGCAACATATGAAATTCGTCACGAAGGCGTCCTGAGCTGCCTCCGTCGTCCCCGACCGTGACGATGGCGGTGATGTCGAGCGGATAATGCTTCAAGCCACGGACGAGGGTGGACAAACCTGTCCCCCCACCGATGGCCACTACTTTCCGGTCTCGTCTCATATCATTTCTCCTTCGTCGCGTGGGCAAGGTCACGGTGGACCGTCTTCACGTTGTAGCGCTCCGCGAAATGCTCCGACACTTTCTCGGCGAACGTGATCGAGCGGTGTTTCCCACCCGTACAACCGAACGCCACGACAATCTGTGTCTTCCCTTCCCGCTTATATTGTGGAAGCAGGAATTCGAGCATATCGATCAACTTCTTATAAAACGCCCGCGCTTCCGGGTGTGACATGACATAGTCTTGCACTTCCGTCGTCTGACCCGTGAGCGGTCGAAGCTCAGGGATATAGAACGGGTTCGTGATAAAGCGGACATCGAATAGTAAATCCACATCGAGTGGGACCCCGTGTTTGAATCCGAACGACATAAAGTTGACCGTGAACGGGATACGTTCCTCGTTGAATTGTTGCAAGATACGGTCCTTCAGCATCTGCGGCTTTAAGTCACTCGTGTCATAAAGCGTATGGGCACGGTCGCGGAACCCTTCTAACAGTTCGCGCTCCATCTGGATGCCGACGAGTGGCGCATCCTCTGGTGCGAGCGGATGTGAGCGTCGCGTCTCTTTGTAGCGACGAACGAGCACATCGTCACGCGTCTCTAAGTACAGAAGATGTGGGTGTACGTTCTTCTTTTCTAAATCGTCGATGACGATGAACAGGCTATCAATAAAATCTCTCGTACGTGTATCAATGGCGACCGCGATTTTCGGTCGGACCGAGCTGATGACATCAATCAATTGTGGCAAAAGAACCGGTGGCAAGTTATCGACACAGAAATAGCCGAGATCCTCGAAACTATTCATCGCGACCGACTTCCCAGCCCCGCTCATTCCGCTGATGATGATCAATTCTTCTAATCCTTTAAAATCTTCCATCTCGCTGACGCCCCCTTAAAATTGACAACCGAGCCGTGTGTGTAGCTCTCTCCATCTAGTATAACGAACGTCCGAAAAAAAGAGAAGGACCGCGGTTCCCCGCAGTCCTACCTTCTTGAATCATGCGTTTTGTTCTTGCAACGATTCGAGGAGCCCCTCGATGAAGTGCTGAGCGTTCTGAGCGGCAATCGATCCGTCGTTCGTCGCCGTGACGACTTGGCGGAGCGTTTTGTCACGAACGTCACCGGCAGCAAAGATTCCAGGAATCTTCGTTTCCATCGCCTCGTTCGTGACGATGTAGCCTTGCTCGTTCGTGATCCCGAGGTCTTGGACGAATCCAGTAATCGGGTTCATGCCGATATAGATGAAGACGCCGTCGATTTCGTGGTCTGTCTCTGTGCCGTCAACCGTGCTGACGAGACGAGCGCCACCGACTTTACCGTCTTTCTCTGTGATTTCTTTCAATGTGTGATTCCAAATGAAATCAATTTTCTCATTGTCGAACGCACGTTTTTGAAGAATCTTTTGAGCACGAAGCTCGTCACGACGGTGAACAATCGTCACCTTGTTCGCGAAACGTGTCAAGAAGACACCTTCTTCAACAGCTGAGTCGCCACCACCGATGACGAAGAGATCTTTGCCTTTGAAGAATGCTCCGTCACATACCGCACAGTACGATACGCCACGGCCTCCGAGTTCTTCTTCACCCGGTACACCGATTTTCTTATACTGAGCACCAGAGGCGAGGATGATGGCACGCGCTTTATAGTCGCGGTTGTGCGCATGCACGATTTTGTATTCTGTTTCATCCGAGATGCTTTGCACGTCCCCATACGCATACTCCGCACCGAACGCTTTCGAATGGTCGAACATCTTTTGAGACAAGTCAGGACCGAGAATGCTGTCGTATCCTGGGTAGTTCTCGATGTCTTCCGTGTTGGCCATCTGACCACCCGGAATTCCGCGTTCGATCATAAGTGTTGAAAGATTCGCACGTGAAGCATATAGCGCAGCGGTCATTCCGGCAGGGCCGGCACCGATGATAATGACGTCATAAATTTTTTCTTCTGTCATGTTGATTCCACCTCTGCAAAATATTGATTGCCTTTAGTATAAGAAACCTGTATGGGTATCGTCTATCTTTATGCTTGTTCGAGTGTCCGTTTGAACGAACGAACCGTCTCCGTCAACGTGTCGACTGGGAGATGGAAGGCGTTCGCACAGTCCTCGAGAATCAAGGCGTCTCGTTTCGTATAAAACATCCAGACGAGCGCAGCGGCCGATGCCGTTACGTCCATGAATGCTTCGTCCGATAACAGAAGCATAGCAAATCGTTCATAAAAATCACCTTCTAAGCTCATCCGTTCGGCTTCCGAAACATGCGCTTCCGCAAGGACGAGAGCGTCAAAGGCGCGCTTGACACGAACGTCTCCTTGGAACGGTTGCTGACAAAGGTCGGCACGACACATTTCCGCAAACGCACGGACCGTCTCGTTCTCCGTCACGGCGTTCGTCAGCGCGAGCGCTTCAAACGCCTCATCGTCTTTCAGGTTAGAAATGATTCGAATGATCTCAACCCGAGCCAAGTCCGTCTCTTGACGAAGACCTTGCACGAGCGCCGAACGAAACTCGAGGTTTTCCCGAATATCGAAACTTTGCTTCTCTTCGAACCGTTTCATCTCATCTTTGTTCAAGTAGGTGGCTGCCTCTTCTAATCGTCCTGTCTTATAGGCAGACACGCTGAGCCAATGCCCGAACAATGCGTCACCACGAAACCCGCGTTCTTTCAATAGACGTAACTCTTCATACGCATGGTCATAATGACCGACGAGCGCGAGTGTCGTCGCCAATTTATAACGTAAGTCAAACTGGAGTGGACGAACACGTGTGAGTGGCGTCGATAATTGCATCGCCGCTTCGGATTGTCCCGCTTCATGCAATAGAAGGATCGTGTTCAAGATCGCATGCAAGTTGCCCGGATTTTGATCGAGCACGTACTCGAGCGTCCGAAACGCCGCTTGGTCGTCGCCGAGGTAAAAACTGACGACGGATAGATTGTTATAGGCCGGCCAAAACGATGGATACTGCCCGATTAAACGCTCGAGCGTCGCCTTTGCCGCAAATAGCCGTCCTTTGTCGATTTGACGCTGCGCTTCTGAATGCCATGTGATCAATTCGTCTTCTTCCTCGTCCTCGAGCTCTTGTTCGAGTTCGATTAGTTCGAGAAGGGATTGCACAGCTTCCGCGTAGTGACCTTTCGTGTCACGTGCGAGATATTCAGATGCATAGTTCGCCGCTTCTTCGTATTGAGAGACATAGGCACAGTTGCTCGCTAAATGATAGAGCGCCTCTGTCGCGGTCTCGTCGAGCTCTAATACTCGTTTCCACACGTCATTGGCGTGGTAGACCTCCCCTACTTCAAATAACAGTTCTGCGTACTGTTTATGATAGTCGACGCGATGCGTGGCTGCCGCTGTCGCTTCAGCCATGAAAAAAGTCGCTTCATCTAGGCGACCTTCCCGTAACGCACGACGACCTCTATAGTAGTGGAGCTCCGCAGCGAGCGGAGATTCTGGTTCGGGTAGCGTCATTACTGCTTCATAGTTCGCTTCCATATTCTAAATCCTCCACATCATCTCTAAATCTTTTTTTAGTTGCAGGGATAAGAATACCGCACTCGAACAACGAGGGCAACTGAAAAAGTTAAAAAAAATTGCGACTATATTCCCTCTATAATGAATATTTTTTACTAGGTTCAAAAATTGTTTTTGAGCGAAAATATGATTCAGTCATTTCGACTCATTTTCCCATTAAAAAGCGGCATCCCTTTTAAAAAAAGTGATACCGCTCAAGTATTCTTTCGTGTCTCTATACAAAAGAGGCATAAAAACATTTTGCGAAAAATTGTGTCAAATATGTGTCAGCGACTGGAGTTTCGAACCGACGACCCGCTCTCCCGGCAAGACGTCGCGATGCACGACCGCGCCCGCACCGACGACGGCACCGTCGCCAATCGTCACGCCTGGTAAGATGGTCACGTTCGCTCCAATCAAGACTTCATTTCCGATGATGACATCTCCGATTCGATACTCATCGACGAGATACTCATGACAGAGAATCGTCGAGTTGAATCCGATGACCGTGTTCCGACCGATGGTAATCCGTTCCGGGAACATGACGTCCGGCGTGACCATGAGGGCGAGAGCGCTATACTCTCCGATGTTCATCCCGAGAAACGTCCGGTACAACCACCGCTTTGCCTTCACCGAAGGGAAGTAGCGCCCGATAAGCACGACCGTCGTGTTTTTGAAGACACGTAGGAAGCGAATCGTTCGATACATCTGCCAAAGCGGGTTCGGTCCGTCGATACGAAACCGTTTCGTCTTACGCATGGACGCTGACCTCGTCAAGCCATGCCTCGAAATGTTCCATCGAGTCGATGATGACGTCCGGCTCGAGTGATTCGAGGAACGGACGACCTTTTAGCGCCCACCCGACAGCGACCGTCTTCGTCCCAGCGTTTTTCCCGCCGAAGATGTCCGTATCGTTGTCACCGACCATGACCGCTCGTTCCGGAGACGAACCGAGCGCTTGAAGAGCACGTTCGACCGGTTCAGCGTGCGGTTTTTCATTCTCGACATCGTCCGCTGTCACGACGACATTAAACAAGTGGTCGATTTTGAACAACCGAAGGCCACGTTCGACGACCGGACGACCTTTCGATGTGACGACGCCCATCTTGTATCCTTTCGCATGAAGGCGATATAAGCCTTCGATGACACCCGGGTACTCTGCGACGAGTTGGTCGTGCATGGCGATGTTGAAACTCCGATAGAACGCCTGCATCTCTTTCCATTCTGCTTCGTTCAATTCACGGAACGACTTCTCGAGCGTCGGTCCGATGAAGCGATAGATGTCCTCATCCCGATACGCATGTTCCGGGAAATAATAGTCGAACGTATGACGGAAGCTGGCGATGATGAGCGGGTTCGTATCGAGTAACGTACCGTCTAAGTCAAATAAGAGCGTATCCATTAATCAAACAATCCTTTCTCTGATGGGTCATTGTATCGTTTCGCATTGCGGCGAAGGACCATCATGACGATACCGAAGAGGATCAAGGCAATCGACACCATTTGGGCCGCACGCAAATCGCCTGACATGAGACTATCCGTCCGGAGTCCCTCGATATAGAAGCGACCGATCGAATACCAGACGAGATACGACAAGAAGATGTATCCGCGACGTGGGTTTCCAATCATGCGCCATGCGACGAGGAGGATGACCCCGATGATGTTCCATACACTTTCATAGAGAAACGTTGGGATATAGTATGCCCCGTCGATATACATCTGATTGACAATCCAATCCGGTAGCATGAGCGTGTCTTGTAAGAAGCTACGCGTCGTTTCGCCACCATGGGCCTCTTGGTTCATGAAGTTCCCCCAGCGCCCGATGGCTTGTCCGAGGAGAAGTGATGGTGCCAAGATGTCTGTGACTTTCCAGAACGACATCGATTTTCGCATACAATAGACGATGACGACAAGGAGTGCCCCGAAGATGGCACCGTGAATGGCAATCCCGCCTTGACGGATATCGATGATTTGTCCGAGATTCTCTGAGTAGTAATCCCATTGGAACGTCACGTAGTAAATACGCGCAAAGATGATACTGATTGGAATCGACCAGATGACGACGTCAACGAGTCGTTCCGAATCATAATTGATGCGCTTCGCTTCGTAAAGGGCAAGGACGAGTCCGAGCATCGCTCCGAAGGCGATAATCATACCATACCAGTAAATCGGCAGAGACCCGATTTCAAACGCTACACGATCAAATGTCGGTTCTACCATGATCACAAGTCTCCTTCAGTGTCCTGAATTGCGTTCGCGAGACGTTCCGCAAACTCTTCAGCCGTATTGATGCCCATGTTTTGCAGACGATAGTTCATCGCTGCGACCTCGATGATGACCGCCAAGTTTCGACCTGGGCGGACAGGGATCGTGAGGAGCGGGACTTCACTGTCGATGATTTTCATCGTGTTGTGATCGAGCCCGACACGGTCGTACACTTTTCCAGCGTCCCAGTTCTCCAAGTTGACGATGAGGCTGATCTTCTTATGCGACCGGACCGCACCTGCACCGAACAAGGTCATGACATCGATGATGCCAATTCCACGAATCTCAAGCAAGTGGCGAATCAGCTTCGGTGCTGAACCGACGAGGAGCTGGTCGCCCGTTTGGCGGATCTCGACCGAGTCATCGGCGACGAGACGGTGCCCACGTTTGACGAGTTCAAGCGCGGTCTCCGATTTTCCGACACCGCTCTGTCCTTTGATGAGGACGCCGACACCGTAAATGTCGACGAGGACGCCGTGCATCGCTGTCATCGGTGCAAGTTCCATCTCGAGGAAGTTCGTGATTTGCGACTCGATTGACGTCGTCACCGCATTCGTCCGCATGAGTGGGACGTTTGCCGCTTCCGCTTCTTCTTCGATTTCTGTCGGAATATCAAATCCACGTGTGATTAAAATCCCAGGTGTCGATTCCGTACATAAAATACGGGCACGCTCGCGACGCTTTTCTTCCGATAAGCTCGCATAGAAAGTCAACTCCGTCTTCCCGAGTACTTGAAGACGATTTTTCGCATAGTGCGTGTAGTAACCGGCGAGGACGAGTCCTGGTCGACTAAGGTCAGGTGTGGCGACCGGACGATGGAGTCCCTCTTCTCCCGCAATGACTTGAAGTTTAAAACGCTCAACGACTTGAGCTGTACGTACGATATTTTGCATCAGTATCTGCCCCTTTCACGCTCATTATTGTATCATAGCTCTTTCTCGGAAGCGTTAGGGAAGTGATGAAGAACGTGTCAAAAAATTGTTGAAACTTTCATACATGGCGTTCGTAGGAAGGGTATAGGCAATTAGAGGAGGTGAAAATATGGATGCGTTGTTTTGGATTGTCGTGCTCATCGCGCTCGTCATCGGAATCGGGACGCTCATCTACATCATCAAGTCATTGATCGATATGTGGAAAGAGTATGCGGCGACGAAAAACGAGACGGTCTTGCTCTTGTTCATTTTGAATATCATCGGATTCTTCTTATCCGGCGCGCTCATCTCGATGATTGTCGCCATCATCTTCTACTGGAATCGCTCGAAATCGATGCGACTACTCGGTATCATCTTGTTGATTGCAGGTCCCGTTCTCTTTATCGTCTTCGCAGTCAGTGCGTTCACGCTGTTTGATACACAGATGATGGATTGGCAACAGATGGAGTATGAAATGAATCTATAATCAAAAAAAATCCCGAAGGCGCTGCCTTCGGGATTTGCTTATTGTTGATGGAACGGATTGTTCAAATCGGCTGGGTCGACGGGATCGACCGGATCCGACGGCTCCGTCTGTTCTTCCTCAAGGAAAGTCGACGGTGTATACACCGATCCATGTTCCAAATCGATCGTACCGGTACGTGTACCCGCTTCGACTTCGATGCGAGGCGTTTGACCTCGACCGGACAAGAATTCGAGACGACGCTGGGCAACGTCTTTTCGGTCACGAATGATTTCGAGTTCGTCGAGTAAGCAGTGGAGTCCCCCGAAGTTCGTCTCGAGTTCGCCTTCCACCTCGACGCCGTGTGGCAACACGAGTCGAATGTTTCCGGCGAGCGAGGCGAGTTCGAACTTGGCAGGACGTGCTGTCGCGAGTTCCGCGCGGATGTTACCGTTCCCTGTTTTGAAGGATGCTTTATCGTACTTCCCTCCGACGATGACGGCCCCGTTTCCGGTACGGACGTGCACGAGTTCTGCCTCGACCCCTTCCACCTCGACTGTCCCGTTTCCGGTATTGAGAAGGAGTTCAGACGCGTGTACTTCATGTAGGACAACGCGACCGTTCGCCGTTTGCACGCGGACGTTCTCGACGTCCAAACCATCGGCACGGACTTCCCCGTTCAACGTCTGAATATGAAGATGGTTGAAATGGTGATGTGGGACGTACAGTTCCACGTGGGCCCGGACGAGCTTGTCACGCAAGGAGACGACGAGACGGTCCCCAATGACGGAATGCTTGACCGCCGATTGTAACTGTTCGAGCGCTTTGTCCGCGTCTTGTTGGCGAAGCGGACGACCGGTGACGATGAGCTCACAATCTTCTGCATCTGACGAGACGATGGTCGCCGATGCGTTGAAGAGATCGAGTGAGATGTCGCTACCCGTGAATGGGAATGATTTCGAATACGTCACTTCTGGCCCGAAGTTCGAGCTGAAGGAGAAGTCGCTGTCACGAAGCTTCGTGACGAGTCCTTCTACCGCAGACGTCAATTTCGTCGTGAGCGATTCGACCGAATAGGCATCCACCTTTTCCGTGTCTTGTCGATCTTCTAACGCCTGGACTTGTTCTGGTTCGAGGCGCTCGAGACGCTCGAGTTGCGTCATCGCCTCCTCGATTGTCAACTTGCCTTCCTTCACTTGCTGGAGAATCAGTTCACGCATTTCTTGTTTCACGTTCGTTTTCCCCCTTCAATTTGGTTGCACGTCAATTACCTTCCCGTTTCTCACCATTTCTATACTTATTTCTTTTTTCCTGCTTTTGGTTTCACGCGAGCCGCATCTCGTTCGAGGACCGGCTTCAAATACTTGCCGGTATACGACCCAGACACTTCGGCGACTTCTTCCGGCGTTCCCGTCGCGACGATGAGTCCGCCGCCGTCCCCGCCTTCTGGTCCGAGGTCGATCAAATAATCGGCTGACTTGATGACGTCGAGGTTATGTTCGATGACGAGCACCGTGTCCCCGTTCTCGACGAGGCGCTGCAACACTTTCAACAAGCGGGCGATGTCATCGACATGAAGACCTGTCGTCGGTTCGTCCAAAATATAAATCGTCTTCCCGGTCGAACGTTTATGAAGCTCCGAGGCGAGTTTGACACGCTGGGCTTCCCCACCGGAAAGTTCCGTCGCCGGCTGACCGAGTTTCATATAGCCAAGACCGACGTCATAGATGGTCTGAATCTTCCGCTTGATTTTCGGAATTTTGTCAAAGAATTCGAGCCCTTCCTCAATCGTCATATCGAGGACATCGGCAATCGTCTTCCCTTTATATTTCACTTCGAGCGTCTCACGATTATAACGTTTCCCGTGACAGACCTCACATGGCACGTACACGTCCGGCAAGAAGTGCATCTCAATCTTGATGATCCCGTCCCCACGGCACGCTTCACAGCGTCCGCCTTTCACGTTGAAACTGAAACGCCCTTTCTTATAGCCGCGCATCTTCGCTTCGTTCGTCGAGGCGAAGACGTCACGAATGTCGTCGAAGACGCCCGTATACGTCGCCGGGTTTGAACGCGGTGTACGCCCAATTGGAGATTGGTCGATATCGATGACTTTATCGATATGCTCAAGACCTTCAATCTTCTTATGTTTCCCCGGCTTCGCTTTGGCACGGTTCATATTGTGTGCGAGCGATTTGTAGAGAATCTCGTTGATGAGCGTCGACTTCCCAGAACCGGATACACCCGTCACGGCGACGAACATCCCGAGCGGAATCGAGACGTCGACATCTTTCAAGTTGTTCTCTTCCGCCTTGACGATCTTCAAGAATCGTTCGTCCGGCATCTTCCGTTCAGGCGGGAGCGGGATGAACTTCTTCCCGGCAAGGTATTGACCCGTGAGCGAGTTCTTGTTTTTCATCAGTTGCTTCGGCGTGCCGGCAGCGATGACTTGTCCACCGTGCTCCCCGGCACCCGGTCCGATATCGATCAAATAATCGGCTTCCATCATCGTATCTTCATCATGCTCGACGACGATGAGCGTGTTGCCGATGTCTCGCATCTGTTTGAGCGTGGCAATCAAACGATCGTTGTCTCGTTGGTGAAGACCGATTGACGGTTCATCGAGGACGTACAAAACACCTGTGAGACGAGAACCGATTTGCGTCGCAAGTCGAATCCGCTGAGCTTCCCCACCTGAGAGGGTTCCCGCAGCACGAGACAGCGTCAAATAGTCAAGACCGACGTTATTCAAGAAACTGAGTCGCTCTCGAATCTCCTGCAAGATGAGGCGGGCAATGGCGATCTCTTTTTCACTGAGCTGTTCATTCAGCCCTTCGAAGAATGCGAGTGCGTTCACGACCGACTTTTCCGTCACTTGTCCGACGTGCTGGCCCGTGATCTTGACGGCGAGTGACTCTTCTTTCAAACGATAGCCGTGACATGTCGGGCAGGCGTGCGTCGCCATATACATCTCCATCTGTTCACGGATGTAGTCGGACGTTGTCTCTCGGTAGCGGCGCTCGATGTTACGGAGCACCCCTTCAAAGAAGATTGTATTCGTCCGGACTTGACCGAAGTCGTTCTCGTAACGGAAGAGGAATGACTCTTCCGAAGATCCGTTCAAGACGAGGTCTTGGTCACGCTTCGACAGACGTTCAAATGGTACATCCATATCGATATTGAAGTGCTGGCACATCGCCGCCAACAGTTGCGGATAATATTGCGAACTCGTCGGTTGCCATGCAGCGACCGCCCCTTCTTTTAACGTCTTCGATGGATCAGGGATGACGAGTTCTGGGTCGACGTCTAGTTTCGTCCCGAGTCCGTCACACGTCGGGCAAGCCCCGAACGGTGAGTTGAAAGAGAACATACGTGGTTCGAGTTCTCCGATTGAGAATCCACAAATCGGGCAAGCGTGGTGTTCGCTGAATAGAAGCTCGGTCCCGTCCATTTTGTCGATAATGACACGTCCGTCGGCAAGGCGTAATGCTGTCTCAAGAGAGTCGGCAAGGCGCCCTTCGACGTCAGGTCGGACGACGAGACGGTCGACGACGACTTCAATCGAGTGCTTCTTGTTTTTATCGAGTTCGATTTCATCCGTCAGTTCGATCGTCTCTCCGTTCACGCGGACACGGACGAACCCTTCTTTCTTCAACGAGTCGAACACTTTGACGTGCGTTCCTTTACGACCTGACACGATCGGTGCCAAAATCTGAAGTCGCGTCCGTTCCGGCAATTCCATCACCTGGTCGACCATCTGCGAAATCGTCTGACTCGAGATTTCGATACCGTGGTTCGGACAGACCGGTTTTCCGATTCGTGCGAACAAGAGTCGGAGATAGTCGTAAATCTCTGTCACCGTTCCGACGGTCGAGCGCGGGTTTCGGCTCGTCGTCTTCTGGTCGATCGAGATGGCCGGACTTAAGCCTTCAATCGTATCGACGTCCGGCTTATCCATCTGTCCGAGGAACTGACGGGCGTACGCAGACAAACTTTCGACGTAGCGTCGCTGTCCTTCCGCATAAATCGTATCGAACGCAAGCGACGACTTCCCGGAGCCGGACAAGCCCGTCAAGACGACGAGCTGGTCACGTGGGATATCGATGTCGATATTTTTTAAGTTGTTGACGCGTGCCCCTTTGATGACAATCGCATTTTTCTTTTCAGCCATTTAATTCCCTACCTTCAACTCCAAGATTAAGTCACGCAATTCGGCTGCACGCTCGAACTGGAGATCGCGCGCCGCTTGCTTCATTTCTTCTTCTAATTTGGCAATCGCCGCCTCGCGTTCGGCCGGCTTCATCGTACTGAGCGATTCGAGTGCCTCTTCTTCGGCCTCGACCGTCGCCCGGATGACACCACGGACGTCTTTTCGAATCGTCTGTGGCGTGATGCCATGTTCTTCATTATATGCTTGTTGAATCGTCCGACGACGATCCGTCTCTTCGATGGCTCGTGCCATCGAGTCGGTCATCTTGTCCGCAAACAGTATGACATGTCCGTTCGCATTACGGGCCGCCCGTCCAATCGTCTGGATGAGCGAACGGTCGGAACGAAGGAACCCTTCCTTGTCTGCATCGAGAATTGTCACGAGACTGACTTCCGGAATATCGAGCCCTTCTCGTAACAAGTTGATCCCGACGAGCACGTCATACTTCCCGAGACGAAGGTCACGGATGATTTCAATCCGTTCGAGCGTCTTGATCTCGGAGTGCATATAGTTGACCTTGATTCCTGCTTCACGCAAGTAGTCGGACAAGTCTTCTGCCATCTTCTTCGTGAGCGTCGTCACGAGGACACGTTCGTCTCGCTTGATGCGTTCGCGGATTTGGTCCATCAAGTAGTCGATTTGTCCTTTGATCGGATGAATCTCGATCGTCGGGTCGAGTAATCCTGTCGGACGAATGATCTGCTCGATCATCTTCGGTGTATGTTCGAGCTCGTACGGACCTGGTGTCGCCGAGATGAAGATCGCTTGTGAGACTTTCTTCTCGAACTCATCGAATTTGAGCGGACGGTTGTCCTTTGCAGAAGGAAGACGGAACCCATGGTCGACGAGCACTTGTTTCCGTGCCTGGTCCCCGTTATACATCCCGCGTACTTGCGGGAGCGTCACGTGTGACTCATCGGCGACGAGTAAGAAGTCCTCTGGGAAGTAATCAATCAATGTATACGGGGTCGAGCCTTCTGGCATCAAGTTTAAGTGTCGTGAATAGTTCTCGATGCCTGAACAATACCCCATTTCACGCATCATCTCCAAATCGTAATGCGTTCGCTGCTCGAGACGTTGTGCCTCGAGTAGCTTCCCTTCTTCACGGAACTTCTCGAGTTGCTCCTCGAGTTCCGCTTCGATGTTGACGATTGCTTTTTGCAGTTTTTCGTCACGCGTGACGAAGTGGGATGCCGGGAAGATGGCGACGTGATCACGGTCTGCGATGATTTCACCCGTCAACGGGTCCATCTCACGGATTCGGTCGATCTCGTCCCCGAAAAATTCGATGCGCATGCAGTGTTCGTCACGTGACGCCGGGAAGATTTCGACGACGTCCCCACGTACACGGAAACGTCCACGCTGGAAGTCGATATCGTTTCGTTCATATTGAATGTCGATGAGCTTACGAAGCATCTCGTCACGACCCATCTCTTTTCCGACGCGGAGACTCAATACGAGACTGCGATATTCTTCCGGGTTACCGAGACCATATATACAGGAAACGGATGCGACGATGATGACGTCATCCCGCTCGAAGAGAGCCGACGTCGCCGAGTGACGCAGCTTATCGATTTCATCGTTGATGGACGCATCCTTCTCGATAAATGTATCGGTTGAAGGCACGTACGCTTCAGGCTGATAGTAGTCGTAATAGCTGACGAAGTACTCGACCGCGTTGTTCGGAAAGAACTCTTTGAACTCAGAATACAATTGACCAGCGAGCGTCTTGTTGTGGGCGAGGACGAGTGTCGGCTTCTTCACTTCTTGGATGACGTTCGAGACGGTGAACGTCTTCCCTGTTCCGGTCGCCCCGAGGAGTGTCTGATAACGATCACCCCGATTGACGCCTTCGACAAGTTGTCGAATCGCTTCAGGCTGGTCACCTCCTGGTTGAAATTCAGATTGTAATGCAAACGGAATCGATTCCATAAGATACTCCTCACCTTCTCATTTCATAGTGTCTTGATTATACCATAGACACGAACAAATATTCGCTTATTAGCTTGCATACGGATTTAAGCCTTTTCTCTTATATATCATCATTTCTTTTTCCGTTACCGTCTCAAAAGAAACATCAAATCTTGTTGCATTCATCCTTCGAGAATTGCTTCACAATCGTTTTTGTAGCATAGAACACGGAAAGTCGGATCCTGGACCTTGTTCCTATTCGATTGAAATTCCCATGATTTTTAAAAAGGGATGCCAAAATCATATACTTTTCGCGCTCTATCTGACTCTTTATGTGAAGTTTACAGGTGTAAATGTGAACATTTGTAGGAAAAAAGTAGGATTTTTGAAAAACACCGTTTTAAAACGCTTACATTTTGGGCATATAATGAAGTGGTAAGTCAAATTGCATAAGGGAGAAAGGGGAGTATCACATGTCAGCATTTGTAAGTGAAATTATCGGTACGATGCTATTGATTCTGCTCGGTAACGGTGTCGTCGCCGGCGTCGTCCTCCGCCATTCCAAAGCGGAAAACTCTGGCTGGATTGTCATCACCATGGGTTGGGGTCTTGCCGTTATGATCGGGGTATACGCAGCCGGTATTTACGGAGGCGCACACATCAACCCTGCCGTCTCGATTGGTCTCGCAACAGCAGGGGAATTCCCTTGGGAAGATGTCCCACTCTACATCCTCGCTCAGTTTATCGGAGCCATCATCGGGGCATGTTTAGTGTATGTCCACTACAAGCCGCATTACGATGCGACGGATGACCCAGGTTTGAAACTCGCAACCTTCTCAACTGCACCAGGTATTCGTAGTACACCGTTCAACTTGATTGGTGAGATTATCGGAACTTTCGTCCTTGTCTTTGCATTGTTGTCATTCGGGGCAAACACATTCGCAGACGGACTCAACCCGCTCATCGTCGGTTTCTTAATCGTCTCGATCGGTCTCTCGCTCGGTGGTACGACGGGGTATGCAATCAACCCGGCACGTGACCTTGGGCCACGTATCGCACACGCGTTTCTTCCAATCAAAGGAAAAGGATCTTCAGACTGGGGCTATTCATGGATTCCAGTTGTCGGTCCGATTATCGGTGCTGTCATCGCCGCACTCGTTTACGGCATTCTCGTCCCTTAACACATAATTTTGAAGGAGGAAATCACATATGGCGAAAGAAAAACGTTATATTTTAGCATTGGACCAAGGAACGACAAGTTCACGTGCAATCATTTTTGATCATGATGGAAAAATCGTCACAGTCGCACAGCGCGAATTCAAACAATACTTCCCAAAACCAGGCTGGGTTGAGCATAACGCCAATGAGATCTGGGGTTCTGTCCTCGCCGTTATGGCGGAAGCGTTCGGTTCGGCGGATATCGACCCGAATGAAATCGCAGGAATCGGGATCACGAACCAACGTGAGACTGCGGTCGTTTGGGAGAAAGAAACAGGACGTCCTGTTTACAACGCGGTTGTTTGGCAATCACGTCAAACTGCTGATATCTGTGAAGAGCTAAAAGCGGCAGGTCACTCGGACATGGTTCGTGACAAAACGGGTCTTCTCATCGACGCCTACTTCTCAGGTACGAAAGTCAAATGGATCTTGGATAACGTCGAAGGCGCTCGTGAGAAAGCCGAGAACGGTGAACTTCTCTTCGGAACAATCGACACATGGCTCATCTGGAAACTCTCAGGTGGTCAAGCACACGTGACAGATTATTCGAACGCATCACGTACACTCATGTACAATATTTACGAACAGAAGTGGGATGACGAGTTACTCGAGATTTTGACGGTACCAAAATCGATGCTTCCTGAAGTCAAGCCTTCTAGTGAAGTCTATGCGAATACGATTCCGTATCACTTCTTCGGATTCGAAGTACCAATCGCCGGAGCCGCAGGTGACCAACAGGCTGCCTTGTTCGGTCAGACGTGCTTCGAAAAAGGTGAAGGAAAGAACACCTATGGTACAGGTTGCTTCATGCTCATGAACACCGGCGAAGAAGCTGTTAAATCAGATCACGGTCTATTGACGACAATCGCGTGGGGCTATAACGGAAAAGTCGAATATGCGCTCGAAGGTTCGATCTTCGTCGCCGGTTCGGCAATCCAATGGCTCCGTGACGGATTACGTATGTTGAAATCAGCAAAAGACTCGGAACAGTATGCGACGCGAATCGAATCTACAGAGGGCGTTTATGTCGTACCTGCCTTCGTTGGTCTCGGTGCACCATATTGGAACTCTGACGTGCGTGGTGCCATCTTCGGTCTCACACGCGGAACGGAGAAAGAACAATTCGTCCGTGCGACGATTGAATCACTCGCTTATCAGACACGCGACGTCCTCACATCGATGGAGAACGATTCAGGAATTAACTTGAAGACACTTCGCGTCGATGGTGGAGCCGTCAGCAACAACTTCCTCATGCAGTTCCAATCGGATATCCTCGACGTACCGGTCGAACGTCCGGAAGTAAGTGAAACGACTGCACTCGGTGCCGCCTACTTGGCAGGTCTCGCCGTCGGTTTCTGGAAAGACCAAGCGGAAGTCAAAGAACAATGGAAACTCGACAAAAAGTTCGAACCGAGCATGGACGAGTCTCATCGCGAAGCACTCTACAAAGGTTGGCAACACGCGGTCGAAGCAACGATGGCATTCAAACCATCAAAACTTGACGTATAAGTGGCAAGGGCATCCTCACGGGTGCCCTTTTCGTATGCAAAAAAAGAGTACCCCGTGAAGGATACTCTTACAATTTACGAAGTCGGACACGCGGGCTCGTCGGCTCCCCGACGAACAAGATACCGAGTTCGTGTGGATCGGTCTCATACATCGCCCGTTGAACGAAACGGATATCTCCGTTCAGATTCAACACCTCGAGCTTGATGTACGGTTTATGTTGCTGGAGCGCCTCATAAAAGCTATGCCCTCCCGTGATGATCGTGCCATTCACTTTATAGATGGACTCACCCGGAATGAGCTGCATCGCCTCTCCCGGTGAATTCGGAAGCGTGTCCACGATGACCGCCCCACGATTCCCATTGATGAAGACAGGTGTCGTACCCCGATTCTCTCGTTTGATCCACTGAAGCCCGAGCTCATAAAGAACGAACAAGGCGAACAGCGCATAGTCGACATGCGGAATCTCCCATACATACGAGAGACCGAATAGACCGAGAGCGATCAAGGCGAGCACCGCGCGATAGTTGCTCAATCGTGCGAGAAGCGTCCCTGGTAAGGCTCCAGTCGACAGTAAGCTGACACCGATCGGAATCGGAAGAATGATCGGCACCATCGGCCAGTCGAGACCGAATGTCGGTGGCAAGAAGACGACGAGCGGGAAAAACCAAATGCGTTTGACGACATGCCCCCCGATGAACTGACCACGTTTCGATAAAATCAGTGTCGGGGACGTCTCTTTCGACCCGTTCCAGCGCAAGAGAATCGCTTCCGCGAGTGTGACGAGTCCGAACGTGAGCGCGTAGACCGTCCAATCGACCCGGGCGAGCTCTCTCACCCAATCACTGAGCGCCCCGTAAGAGACGACATCTCGCAACATGACGACCGCGAACAAGGCAAAGAGTGGAAGCACCGGATTGAAGAATCTCGGATGCATCGTCAACACCACGAGCGTATAGAGCACCGTGAACGAGACGGCCCATTCAAACGTGATGGTCGTCTCAAGTAGAATCGTCGCGGCCGATGAGAGGACCGCTAGAAGAAGACTCGGCCAGATGAAATGCTTCCATTCCGACTTCGGCGAGCGTCGTCTCGAACGAAACATGGCTCGTTCTCGTTTGACTCGTGTCATCGATATGTATGTAAGGGCGACGAGCGTCACCCAAAACAGCGGACTACCTAACAACGTCAATAAAGCCGTAACACTCATTCGTACAACTTCCACGCGGTCCAATCCTTTCTTTCATTCAACATTATTTTGCGGCTTCTTCGAGCGCCCGGTTCAATTGGGCATCGTTCGCCTCATCTTGAATCGCCTCGAGCAATTTCGATTCGAGCGCCGAAGCGGTCTCTTCATCGACTGTCCCAGAAGCCTCGAGACCATTGTCTGTCTGGAATGCTTTCACGGCATCTGCCATCGTGTCGCCATAGTATCCTGGTTGACCGCCTGGCTCATAACCGATTCCCGTCAAGATTTTATGCAAGTTCGAGACGGCATCGCCGTAATCTCCGACTTTCAATGACTCTTCTTCTGTCAACACACGGGTCACATTGAAGTAATCCGGTTGTTTCACTTCGATGTCAGGCTCGATTCCTTTTTTATTGATCCAATTCCCATCTGGCGTGAGCCATTTGCTCGTCGTCAACTTCAAGTTGCTGCCGTCCTCCAAATCGAATGCCGTCTGGACGACGCCCTTCCCGAACGTTTTCGTCCCGATGATCGTCGCGCCAGCCCCTTCTTTCATCGCACCCGTCAAAATCTCGGATGCCGAGGCTGAGCCCTCATCCGTCAAGACGAATAACTCATACGGCTTCGCTTCACGGGCGCGACCATTCTGTGCGTCACGGTCCCCGTCCGCATTTTCGATTTGAACGACCGGTTTTGATGTCGGTACGAATCCTTCCGACATCTCGATGACAGCTGGCAAGAGACCTCCCGGGTTCCCACGTACGTCGATGATCAAGCTGTCGATATCTTCTGACTCGAGTTGTTCGAGTTGTTCAAGGAACTCGTCGGCCGTCGGTTCTGAGAACTGCGTCACTTGCAGATAGCCGATTTTTTTGCCGTCTTGCTCTTTCACTTCTGAGAATACTGTTTCAATCGGAATCGTGTCACGCGTGATCTCATAGTCCGCCGTCTGATTGCCACGGCGAATCGTCAACGTGACGGTCGTCCCTTTTTCTCCACGGATGAGCTGGACGGCTTCCTGGACGTCCATCCCTTCGATTGACTCCCCGTCGACCGCCGTGATGATATCACCAGGACGAAGGCCTGCCTCCTCAGCCGGAGCGCCTTTGATTGGAGCGACGATTAAGATGTCTTCTCCTTTCTTCTCCAAAGTCGCGCCGATTCCTTCAAAACTCGATTCAATCGAGTCGGTAAATTGCGATGTTTCTTCCGCGTCCAAGAAATCCGAATACGGGTCATTGAGTGCTGCCGTCATACCATCGAGCGCACCGGTCAATAAATCCTCTTCCGAGATGTCTTGTAATGAATGTTCCTCAATCAAATCACGCACTTGGTCGACTTTATCCCAGCCTTCCGCATTCGTCTGAATCGGAAGTGATGTGTCTGTAAACGCCATCGTCGCAAGGCCTGCACCGGCCCCAGCCACGAACGTTGTGCCAGCGAGTAGTCCTGCGGTTGAATTTTTCACGGGTTGGTCCCTCATTTCTCTTTGTAAGTCTTTTCATTAGTATAGCAAAAACAAGAGGAAAAGCGGACGCGTTCCACATATTTGGGACGCGTCCGCTTTAGTCAGTATCCAATATACGGGGCTGGGTCAATCGCATTCGGTTGTCCCGGTGCCCATTTTCCTCGATGTAGCTCAAAATGGAGATGCGGTCCAGTCGACCAGCCGGTGTTGCCGAGCGTCCCGACCGTCTGCCCTGCTGCGACTTGTTGACCAGCACCGACCGTGATCGCGTTTAGATGGGCGTATACCGTCGTCCAAATTTCTCCGTTCATGACGTGGGAGACGAAGACAACGTTCCCATATCCGGTCGCCGGCGCCGCCTTGATGACGACACCCGATGCGCTCGCGACGATCGGTGTTCCTTGGGCGTTAACGAGGTCAATCCCCTTATGAATCTCAGGGACACCTGTCAACGGATTGTTCCGCGGTCCGAACGGGCTCGAGACGTAACCAGAAACGGGACGGACGAATCCAGTCGAAGTGGACACGTTCGTCGGTGTTTCAACAGGCGGTGGCGTCACTTCAGGTGCCGCGACCTCCGTCTCCGCTTCCCGCGCCTCTCTTTCGGCGCGTGCCCTTTCTTCAGCTGCACGTGCCTCGGCTTCCCGCTTCGCACGTTCTGCCGCTTCAGCGGCTTCTCGTTCAGCAGTCGCGATCGCCTCAAGCTGTTCACTGATGATCCGGTTCTGTTCGGCCATGACGGCTTGTTCTTCGCTGCGCGTCATTTTTTCGAGTTCGAGCTGCTCGACTTGTTCGTTCAGTTCGACCAACAAGTCACGTTTCTTCTCGGCCGTCCGGTCAAGGTCTTGTTTCGTGATGACGAGCTCACGCTCTTTTTGTTTGATGAAAGAGAGCTGGGTACGCTGTGTCGTCTCTAACGACTCGAGACGTTCCATCTCACTCATATAATTATGTATGAGCTCCCGGTCCTGCTCAGCGATTGTGCGGGCCGTCATGACCCGGGTCACGAAATCGCCGAAGGAACGAGACTCAAAAATGACTTGTAAATAAGAAGAATCTTCATGCACTTGTAAGACGCGAAGGCGCTCGTTTAACAGTTCCTTCTGACTTTCCAAGTATTCTTTTTGAACGGAAAGTTGTTGGCGGGTCGCCTCAAGCTCTTCACGGGCCGTATCGACCTCGTGCTGTTGAATCGCGATTTGTTCACTCAAATCATTCAAGCGGTCATCGACGACGAGAATTTCCGTCTGCACGGCATCCCGTTCTGCCTCGGTGACCTCGAGCTCGGCATCCGTCTCGGCCTGCGCTTTTTTCGACTCCTCCAATTCATTGGACAGTCGGTCTTGTCGAGCTTTTAACGTGTCTTTCTCTGTCGCCATGACCGGCATGGCAAGTAATGATACACACAACCCTAGCGCAAGCGAACGTTTCATCCGCCAACTCCTCCTTATTTAAGTTAGATTTTCAAGAAGCGACCGAGCGATGTCGTCGATCCCCAGATCCCGATGAACGCACCGAGTGCAAGTAAGACGAGCGATACTTGTACCGTGAGCGTCGATGGATCAATCAACTTAAATATATCACTATTCAATTGATCAAGCGATGGTTGTAAAGCACTATATGCGACGTCATATCCGAAATAAATGACGAGAATCGGGACGAGAGCACCAAGCATACCGAGAAGCAGTCCTTCGATAAAGAACGGCCAGCGGATAAAGCTGTTCTTCGCTCCGACGAGTCGCATGATTTCAATCTCACGACGACGTGAGAAGATGGTCATCTTGATCGTGTTCGAGATCAAGAACATCGCCATCAATGTCAATCCGACGATCAACGCGAGTCCACCGATGCGAATCCCGTTGAAGAAAGCAAACATTTTGTCGATGTAGTCTTTTCCGTACTTCACATCGTCGACATTTTCGAGTGAACCGACCGACTTGGCCACTTCCTCTAGTTCTGTCGGGTCTTGCGCTTTGACGATATAACGGGCATGGAGAGGGTTGTCTTTCTCAACCGTTCCGTATGCTGCCGCATCGTCCCCGAGTTGGGTCTGGAACTTCTGAAGCTCATCCTCTTTCGAGCTGAACGTGACCGTCGAGACGCCCGGCACCTGTTCAATGTTCTGTCCGAGTTTCTCTACCGAGTTCTCATCCGCTGTCCGGGTGATGAACACTTGAATCTCGACATCGTTCTCGACGTTGTCCGAGATCTCATTGACGTTGAACATGACGAGTGCGAAGACACCGACAAGCAACAAGGTGATTGTCACTGCACTGATTGCCGCGAACGACATCCATCCATTACGAAGTGTTCCTTTGAACCCTTCACGCAAATGGCGCAATCCAGTCTTAAACATCATAGCCATATGCTCCTTTCTCTTCATCGCGAACTACTTTCCCATTCTCAATCGCGATGACGCGGTGACGAATCTTATCGACGATGTCACGGTTGTGCGTCGCCATGACGATTGTCGCCCCGCGGCGGTGAATTTCTTCAAACACTTCCATAATGCCCCATGCCGTTTCCGGGTCCAAGTTCCCTGTCGGCTCATCGGCGATGATGAGTTTTGGTTTATTCACAATCGCCCGTGCGATTGAGACACGTTGCTGCTCTCCACCTGAGAGTTCATCTGGATAGTTGCGTGCCTTGTTTTTCAATCCGACAAGGTTCAACACATCCATGACTTGTTTACGAATCGACGTCGCGTCTGCCCCGACGACTTCTAATGCGAACGCAACGTTCTCATAGACAGTGAGTGTCGGAAGCAACTTGAAGTCTTGGAAGATGACGCCGAGTTGGCGGCGCAGCTTCGGTACGTGCCGGTCTTTCAATTTTCCGACATCAAGCCCGTCAATCAACAATTGACCGGCCGTCGGTTTCTCCTCACGATAAATCATCTTCATGAAGGTCGACTTTCCGGCACCGGAAGGCCCGACCACATAAAGGAACTCGCCGTCGCGAATCTCTAGATCGAGGTCATCCATGGCTACAACGCCGTTTGGATATACTTTACTGACTTTTTGCATCGAGATCATAACGTATTCCCTACCCTTTTTAAAATATTTTTATGCATCTATGACGAAGTTGAATCAATTGTTTTAGTTACTGTATATTTCGCCTAGAGTCTTTTTTACAGGAAACAATCCCCTCTGTCAAGGTGTCCTTTTTTCGTGTTCTCCTGGTCAAAAAATCATCTAGGGCATAGTTGAAGCGACTACAATTATATCAATCCAACTTTTAAAAGACCATTACAGGATTGTTTCAGTTCGATTGATTTCAGTGGGAAAATCACGCCATGAAACTCTATTTCACCCCCTTTCTCTTCATTATGAAATTCTATTGAATAGTAACGAATCGAACATCGTATAGGAGTCTATACAGAACAAAAAACGAAGCTGATTGCGTTTTTGCAATTCAGCTCCGTCTTTCATTTAAGGTACCTTGAGAAAATCAGGTTCCAGTCGATATTAATCTGCTTTGTCTTTTAATACATCGAATGGGGTGCGTTTTTTCTTTCGATATTGAATATGGATGGTTGGTGACTCATATTCATCTTGAGCGCGAATATCTTTACTTGAGACTCGCATAAACGACCATCCAAGTAGAATCATGATGAAAATTAAGGGGAACCCACCAACAATACTTGCTGTCTGTAAAGTTTCAAGTCCTCCAAGGAACATAAGAGTGAGCGGCATAATTGATAAAGCGAATGCCCAAAACAAACGATTCCATACAAGTGGTTCATCTTCCACATGTTTTTGTGTGACAGATGCCAAAATATATGAAGAAGAATCAAACGTCGTTGCCAAGAAGATAATGGCAAGGACAGTAAAGACCGCAACTACTGCACTTCCAAATGGCAATTGACTAATGATCGCAATGATGGTCGGAGCTGGTCCATAAGTAGCCATATACGAAATGACATCAAACGTTCCACTCAAGTGAAGATATAGTCCATAATTTCCAAGGACTCCGAAAAACAGTACACAACCGAACGTTCCATAAACCATTGTTCCGATAATCATCCCGCGAATTGTTCGTCCACGTGAGATACGGGCTACAAATAATCCGACGAACGGTGCATAAACGAGCCACCATGCCCAATAGAACACAGTCCATGACTCAGGGAATCCGGTTGAAGTGAATCCACCGAAATCACCGAATGGTTCCATCCATGTCGCCATTCGGAAGAAGTTATCCATCACAATACCCACACCATTAAATGTTGTTTCTAAGATGAAGCGTGTTGGTCCAAACACAAAAACAAATGTGAGAATTCCTAATGCAAGCCAAATGTTCAAATCGCTCAGTAATTTAATTCCTTTGTTTAATCCCGCATATGAACTGAGCGCAAAAATAACAGTACAAACTAGCATAATGACTGCCTTCATCCCAAGTGATACAGGAATGCCTGTCAATTCACTGATTCCTTCGGCAATCATCGGTGTCCCAAGTGCAAGTGTTGTCCCTGCTCCTCCGAGTAGTCCAAAGATGAATAAGATATCTATTATTTTTCCGAGTGGACCGTCCGAACGACTTCCAAGAATCGGACGAACCGCCTCACTGACTTTCAACACGGATACGCGTCGTACATAATAGAAATACGCGATTGGGAGCGCTGGCAGGGCATAGATCGCCCACGCAATCGGTCCCCAATGGAACATTCCATAAGCCGTCGACCATTGAATGGCTTCTGTTGATTCAGGTGTCAGACCAAACGGTGGTCCTTCATAATAGTACACCCATTCGATGACAGACCAGTAAAGGATACTTGATCCGATTCCTGCAGCGAACAACATTGCCGCCCATGAAAAGTTACTAAATTCAGGTTCCTCATCTTCGTCGCCCAACTTGATGTGGCCATTCTTACTGAAAGCAACGTAGATCAAAAATCCGAATGCGCCAAGTCCAAGCGCTAAGTACAAAATCCCAAAGTTTGATGTCATATACTCATTTGCCATTCCCACTAAAGCCTTACCTGTTTCAGGAAAGAAAATTAAAGGTAACGTTACCGCCAACAGCAAGATAACTGAGCCGATAAATGTTGGCCAGTCGATTAATTTCGCCCTCAAAATGATATCACTCCATTTCTATAATCTCTTAATAACCATAACAATAATACAGAAAATTGCAACAATTAATCAAAAAACCACAGGGTCGCCAAGCGACCTCTGTGGTTTGATTGTTATTTTTTCTCAGCGAGCCAAGCGGCAACTGCCATAATCTCTTCATCGTCTTCGATGACGTTCGCAGGCATTGCGCCCTGACCGTTACGAATCACGTTTTCAATCTCTTCTGCCGACAAACGAGCACCGACTTGCTCGAGTGACGGACCACTCATTCCTTCAAGGTTCGCACCGTGACATGCCGCACAGTTTTGTGCGTACACCGCTTCCGCGTCAACCGATGCCGTGTTCGAGCCCGAATCCCCGTTGCTCGACGTGTCCTCTTCTTCGCCGCCACATGCGCCGAGTGTCAGCATGGCGCCGAGGCCGATGGCCATCATCCATTTTTTCATAACCACGTTCCCCTCCTAAGTTGTAGAAATGACCTACATTTACCATTATAGCCGTTCACGTGTACTTTCTAACCTAATCTCACGAAAAGTACACAAAGATTCCACAACTTACGGAACGTTGATATAGCGTTTATCCGACGTGAACCCTTGTCCGAGCACCTCGTGCGCCTCGCTGAAGACGAGGAACGCCTCCGGGTCGATCCGACGGATGATCTCTTTCAGACGGCTCACCTCGCTCTGACGGACGACGATCATGAGCATCGGACGGTCGAGACGAGAATACGCCCCGATCGCCTGAATCTCCGTCGCGCCACGGTCGAGCTCCTCAAAGACGGCTCGGACGATGAAGTCCCGCTTCTCCGAGATGACATACGCCATCTTGTCCTGCGTGAACCCGAGCTGGACGAAGTCGATCATCTTGACCGTGATGAATAACGCGATAAGTGCATAGAGCCCGGTCGAGAACGAGAACGTGACAGCAGCGGTCAAGACGACCATGCCATCGAGGATGGCGATACAGAGATAGAGCGGGATGTGCGTGAACTTATGTAAGATCTGTGCGATCAAGTCCATTCCGCCTGTCGAGGCACGTCCTCGGAAGATGAGTCCGAGGCCGACACCGACACCGACTCCACCAAAGATGGCGGCGAGTAACGTATCGTTCACGGCAGCTCCCGCATCGATCGCCTCATAGAAGAGGATGACACCCGGTAAAAAGATGGAGCCGACGAGCGACTTCACGCCGAAACCGAGACCAAGGATGGCCCATCCGATGATCAGTAGCAACACGTTCGCCACGAGCTGGAACGCCCCCGGCGAGATGCCGAACAGTTCATACGTGATGACCGAGATTCCGCTCACCCCGCCCGACGCGAGGTTGTTCGGCAACAGGAACAAGCTGAAGGCCGAGGCGACGAACACCGAGCCCGTCAACAAATATAGATAGTCTTTGACGATTTGCTTCATTAAAGAAATTCTCCTTTACAGACAACGTGGCCCAAAGACGGGAGTCTTTGAGCCACATGCATCACATATTTGTTTTACGAAGGTAAGCATCGATGAACGGCATGACGTCGCCATCCATGACACCACTTGTGTTTCCGACCTCGTGGTTCGTACGGTGGTCTTTGACCATCGAATACGGGTGGAAGACGTATGAACGGATTTGGCTACCCCAACCGATGTCCGTTTTCTCCCCACGGATCTCGTCGAGCTTACGTTGTTGCTCGTCGAGTTCGCGTTGGTACAATTTCGCTTTCAACATCTTCATCGCCGACTCACGGTTCTTGATCTGTGAACGTTCTGTCTGACAAGAGACGACAACGCCTGTCGGCACGTGCGTGATCCGGACGGCAGAGTCTGTCGTGTTGATGTGCTGTCCGCCGGCACCTGACGCGCGGTACGTGTCGATGCGGAGGTCTTCTGTCCGTACTTCGATTTCGATGTCGTCATCGAATTCTGGCATGACATCACATGACACGAACGACGTGTGACGACGGCCTGAGGAGTCGAACGGCGAGATGCGGACCAAACGGTGAATCCCTTTCTCCGCCTTCAAGTAGCCGTACGCGTTGTGCCCGACGATGCGGAGCGTGACCGACTTGACGCCCGCTTCTTCACCAGGAAGGTAGTCGACCGTCTCGACTTTCCAGCCTTGCTTGTCTGCGAAGCGCTGATACATCCGAAGAAGCATCGATGCCCAGTCCTGTGACTCGGTACCGCCCGCACCCGGGTGTAATTCCAAGATCGCGTTGTTCGCATCGTACGGTCCGTTCAAGAGGATCTCGAGCTCGAAATCATCGAACTCTTTCTTGAGCGATTGAATCGTCTCCGCGAGCTCTTCTTGCATCTCGGCATCCGGCTCTTCTTTGATGAGTTCGAGCGTCACTTCGCCGTCCTCATGTTGTGTCGCGAGGTCTTGATACTTGTCGACCATCGCCTTGAGGCCGTTCGACTCGTCGATGACTTTTTGTGCTTTCTCTTGGTTGTCCCAAAAGTCAGGGTACGTCATCTCGTTCTCGAGCTCGGCGATGCGCGCTTCCTTCTCCGTTAAGTTGAGCGAAGCTCTGTAGTTCTCGAGGCGCTTCGCCATCGCCTCAAGTTCGTTCCGAATATCTGAAATTTCCATAGTGTTGATTCACCTTTCCGTAGGAAAGAGGCGAGCGGACCCGCCTCTTCAATAATTAAGCCTGTTGTCTACCATGACAGTTCTTGAACTTCTTACCAGACCCACACCAGCACGGATCGTTCCGGCCGATGCTGTCTTCTTTCGAACGACGGACCGGTTTCTTCTTGACCGGTGCGTCTTCCTTGCCTGAGACGGCGACTTCTTCTTCGACGACTTTCTCGCGTCGGAGGTTGTCCCCGACTTCGGCACGGAGCACGAAGCCTGTCACTTCTTCTGAGATGGCTGCGTTCATCGCATCGAACATGTTGATCCCTTCCGCCTGATACTCGCGGAGCGGGTCGTTCTGTCCGTATGCACGGAGATGAATCCCTTGACGCAACTGATCCATATGGTCGATGTGAGACATCCAGTGCGAGTCGACGGCACGGAGCACGATGATCTTCTCGAACTCGTTGAAGCGCTCAGGCGGTGCGAGTTGACGTTTCGCCTCGTACTGCTCGTTCACGCGCTCCATGAGGAGTTCGATGATCTCTTCGCGTTCTTTGCCGAAGAAGTCTTTGCCTTCGACCGTACGCTCGAGCGCGAGCGTCTGGTTCGCCCAGTGCGCGAGCTCGTCGATGTTCCACTCTTCTGGCACGAGTTCGATCGGCGTATATTGACCGACACCGAGTTCGACCGTCTGTGCCATCATCGAACGGACGATGTCTGTGACCGACTCGTTCTCGAGGATGCTCGAGCGGTCTTTATACATGACCTTCCGTTGGTCGGCCATGACGTTATCGTAACCGAGAAGCTGTTTACGCGCATCGTAGTTATTTCCTTCGACGCGTTTTTGAGCCGATTCGACGGCTTTCGAGACCATGCGGCTCTCGATCGGTTGCGTGTCGTCCATCCCGAGGCGCTCCATCATGTTCTGGAGGCTGTCCGTTCCGAAGCGACGCATGAGCTCATCTTCGAGTGACAAGTAGAACTGGGATTTACCCGGGTCCCCTTGACGACCTGAACGACCACGGAGCTGGTTATCGATCCGGCGTGACTCGTGACGCTCTGTCCCGATGATATAGAGACCACCGAGGTCGATGACACCTTCGCCGAGCTTGATGTCGGTACCACGACCGGCCATGTTCGTCGCGATCGTGACCGAGCCTTTTTGACCGGCGTTCTCGATGATTTCCGCCTCACGCGCGTGGTTCTTCGCGTTCAAGACGTCGTGACGAATCTTCTTCTTCGTCAAGAGCTTGCTCAAGTATTCAGACGTCTCGACGGCGACTGTACCGACGAGGATCGGTTGACCAGTCGCGTGGACCGTCGCGATCTCCTCGACGACGGCTTTGAACTTCCCTTCCATCGACTTGAAGATGAGGTCTGAGCGGTCCTCACGAAGGATCGGTTTGTTCGTCGGAATCGTCACGACTTGCATGTTGTAGATGTTACGGAACTCTTCTTCCTCTGTCTTCGCCGTACCGGTCATCCCGGCAAGCTTCTCGTACATACGGAAGTAGTTCTGATACGTGATCGTCGCGAGCGTCATCGATTCACGTTGAATCTCGACACCTTCTTTCGCTTCGATCGCCTGATGAAGACCTTCCGAGTAGCGACGTCCGTCCATGACACGACCGGTGAACTGGTCGATGATCATGACTTGTCCGTCACGCACCATATAGTCGATGTCGTGATGCATGACCGCGTTCGCACGAAGGGCGAGTCCGACGTGGTGGTTGACCGCGACGTGCTCGATCGCGAACAGGTTGTCGATGCCGAAGAACTTCTCGGCGAGGTCGACCCCTTGGTCCGTCAAGAGGACCGATTTCGTCTTCACGTCGACCGTGTAATCATCTTCCTCTTTTAACGTACGGACGAATGCATCGGCACGCGTATAGAGTTCCGTCGATTTTTGAGCCGATCCTGAGATGATGAGCGGGGTACGCGCCTCATCGACGAGGATTGAGTCGACTTCATCGACGATCGTATAGTAGAGCTCGCGTTGCACACGGTCTTCCTTATAAAGGACCATGTTGTCACGGAGGTAGTCGAATCCGAGCTCGTTGTTCGTCGAGTACGTGATATCACAGTTGTAGGCCGCCTGTTTCTCGACACGGTCCATGTTCGACACGTTAAGGCCGACCGAGAGACCGAGTGCGAAATAGAGCGGCTCCATGAGTTCTTTATCTCGCTTCGCCAAGTATTCGTTGACCGTTACGACGTGTACGCCACGGCCCGTGAGCGCGTTCAAGTAGACCGGAAGTGTCGCAACGAGCGTCTTCCCTTCACCGGTTTTCATCTCGGCGATGTCACCGTTGTGGAGCACGTAACCCCCGATGAGCTGGACACGATAGTGACGCATGCCGAGCACACGCTCTGATGCCTCACGACAGACCGCGAACGCCTCTGGCAAGATATCGTCGAGCGTCTCGCCTTTCTCTAGGCGTGCACGGAACTCTTCCGTCTTCGCTTGAAGCTGTTCGTCTGACAATGCTTTGATTGGTTCGGCGAACGACTCGATCAAGTCGGCCGCTTTCTCTGCTTTTTTCAATACTCGTTTCTGTGGAGCAAATAACTCTTTCAAAAAGTTCGCCATACTCATATCTCCTCTGCACTCACTAAAAAATGCATGTTTTTTCCCTAATGTACAGTTTAACCGAAGTGGTGCCACCTTTCAAGGAAAGGCAAAACGAAACGACCCCCCGAAGCCGGAGGGTCGTGTAAGGTCAAGTATATTATTCTGGTTCGATCAAGCCATACTTCCCATCTTTACGACGGTAGACGACGTTCGTGTTGCCCGTTTCCGCGTCAGAGAAGACGAAGAAGCTGTGACCGAGCATGTCCATTTGAAGAATCGCCTCTTCCGTGTCCATCGGTTTCAATGTGAAGCGTTTCGTCCGTACGAGTTCGAGTTCTGCCTCGTCCTCATCGTAGACGGCCGGTGCATCATCAGGTCCTTCGAGGGACTTGAAGTACTCGCCGACGCCACCTTCTTTCCCGCGTCCTTTACGGTTGAGTTTCGTTTTGTGTTTACGGATTTGACGCTCCAATTTATCGACGACGAGGTCGATTGCCGCGTACATGTCGAGGTTGATGTCCTCGGCACGGAGCAACAAGTTCGGCATCGGGATCGTCACTTCCACTTTTTGTTTCTCGTTATACACTTTTAAGTTGACGTAAGCCGTCTGTGCATCCGTAGGAGTTGTGAAATACCGAGTCAACTTCTCCAGCTTTTTCTCGACATAGTCTTTGATTGCTGGTGTGACCTCAATGTTTTCGCCGCGAATGTTATAAATCATCTGAACTCCTCCTTAAAATAACCGCTTGAACCAATGATTCGTCGAACGTGACGGAATCTCCTGCTTCATTCCTAAAAGAAAGTGGAACCAGGTGGCTCACTAATATTATACCCCGAAATCGCTATGTTTGAAAACGTTATCATCAGAAAATAATGACAATTTTGTTCCGAATTCAACATTTCCTACAACGAGCGAAAGGTATAGAAAGAAAATACCCATTCCACCCATTTTTAAACGCCTTTTTTCATTATGCAGACAAAATAAAAAGCCGACTCCCGAGGGAGCCGGCTTCACGGTTTGAAATTATAATTTTACAACGTTAGCCGCTTGTGGGCCACGCTCGCCATCAACGATTTCAAACTCTACGTCTTGACCTTCGTCAAGTGATTTGTAGCCTTCAGATTGGATTGCTGAGAAGTGTACGAACACGTCTTTGCCGCCTTCTACTTCGATGAATCCAAAACCTTTTTCTGAGTTAAACCATTTTACTTTACCTACCATGTGTAAATCCATTCCTTTCACCATTGGAGAATACAGAGGGTTGTCCTCTACGGCTAATCTTACCACCTTCTTGTAAGCGTGACAAACACTTTCTCAAATATTTGTAAACGTTTCGTCATTTGGCTTTCATTGGAATTCTATTTCCCTACTTTTCATATTGTCTTGTTGAATTTACATTTTTTGTGATATATCATTGAAGGGATGATTTAGGTTTGTGCCGTTTGTCATTTAGCCGATCCTGAAAATCTAATACGAGGAGGATGGTGCAGCGTATGCGCTCCTACTATTCTGAGGAAAAATATCGCATCACAAAGCGAACCGTGGCGATTCTCCCTTGCTTTGATATTATGAAGCAGTCACGGATCATTCTCGAGGATGGCACCGAGATTTCAACCCCGCTCCGGCCGTACCAGTTGTTGCAACTTTCTTGCCGCCAGTACAACAGCTCGATCGAGGAAAGAATCTTCATCGCCAAACGCGTCGCCGGCGTAAAAGGGAAAGTCCCTGTCGTGATCGAACCGACAACCGGACTCGTCTTCTTCCCGACGAAGTCTCCGAAGCGAGACGATTGTGAATGGTATGCCTGGTCCCATATTCGAGACATACTGAACATCGAGGAGGAGCCGAACGGCCTCGTCCTCACAAAAGATGGACATCAAATCCAGACGAACGCGACACCGTACGTCCTTCGGAACCAACTGAAAGCGACAGGAGAACTCGTCGCCCGGTTCCAACAATTAAATGCGAGCCCAGCGCTTGAATCATGACACGCCTTCCGTCGAAAAGACGGAAGGTTTTTTTCGTTTGTTTCGCTTCATTTTTTGAAAAAGAGGTCGATATTATGGTCGAGGTGACAAACATGCAAATTCAAGCCCAAGCGACCGCCGTCAGTTCGGTCTTACCAGGCATCCAGACGAATCGGACCTATAAGGCCGAACTCGTCAAACAGACAGGCCCCGACTCCGCGATCGTCAAGATCAACGGCGAAGAAGTCGAGGTCACATTCAAAGACGGGCTTCCGAAGACGAACCCGTTCCACGTGACGCTTGCCGAACAGGACGGCGTCTTGCTCGCGACCGTCGTTCCACAAAAGGAAGAGACGCTTGAACCCGCACCACCTGCATCGTCAAAGCTCGACACGAAGATCCAGACGCTTCTCGCTTCCCTTCCACCCGAAGTCCGAAGCGCCGTCAGCCGTCTGCTCCAGTCCGGGCGTTTGCCGATGAACGAGGACACGGTACGCCTCCTCGAGACAGCTTTTAAAGGAGACATGCGCGACGTCATCCTTCATCTAAGGACGCTCGACACTCAGGTCGTCCCGCGTGAGATCGCACGAGAGATCGCCGTCCTTTCTTTAAATGAGGCGAGACAACTCCTCACACCACCATCACCAGACGCCCCGTATCCTCAAAAAGAGCGCTACGTCGAACTCGTCAACTTGTCACGTCCCGTGAGCGAGCGGGTGACACCGACGCCTGAGACGATCGACCGGGTCATCCGTGACTTCCCTGCCCCACCGAAGATGGAGCGCACCGAACCGTTGCCGCTACCTCCAGTGAACGGACGACAAGTGATGGTCAAGGAAGTGACGAGCCATCTCGCGAACGTGACGAACACGTTCCGAAACGAACAGGCGACGGTGACAAAACAACTCGGACAGGTCGCCGCACTCATCGAAACGAATCCTCATGTGGCACGTCCCGCGCTTGAGACCGTCTCGACCCGCTTGACCCAACTCGTTCAAAAGACGGATGCGCTCCTTCACACAGATGTGACGCAGGAAAAACAACTCGTCGCCATGACCGCGAAGCTCGACCTCGCCTTGTCGCTACTCTCGACAAAGCCACAAGAGAGCGCGGCACTCGTCAAAGACGTCCGAGCGACGTTGAACGACTTCCGTTACGCTCCGAACCAGGCACGGATCGAATATATCCCACATGGCGCGATGCGCGCAGGGGAGATCCCGAACGTCACGCCGCTGAAACTTGACGCGACACTATCCGGTCGACACGTCCAGGAAGTGACACAACGCGTCCAGGCACAGTCGCAGCTCGCACAGGCGAACAACATGCCGACTTCCGCTCTATCGGTGCGAAGTGACACGACGAACCCCGAAGCGCAGCGACTCGCGTCATTCCTTCAGGTCCAACAGACGCTCAACCGCCTCGATGGTGGGCAGCTCCACCAGCTCCTCTTCGCCCTTCCGGCGAAAGTACAGGAGATCGACACCGGGATTCACGTCCATATCCAAAACCGCGAGGCCGGTGACGTCGTCGACTGGGAGAACAGCGTCCTCTATATCCGCTTAGAGACGCCTCGGCTCGGCGAAATCGGTGTCAAACTCGAAGCGAAAGACCGGAACCTCCGCCTCACGCTCGAGCATGACGATGCGACGGTCGAACGACTCGCCCGCCCGCTCCTCGGCAAGATCGAACAGACGCTCGAGACGATCGGCTATAAGAGCGTGACGACCCAGTTCAAACCGCTCACGAAAGCCGAACGCGTTGTCGATGAGCCTACGATAACACCGACGACCGGCTATGACTTCAGAATTTAGGAGGCCACGATGTACCAACGCATGGATTTGACGAAACGAAAGACGGCCGCGGTCGTCCGCTATGACGAATCGACGGACAAAGCGCCCGTCATCGTCGCCCGTGGAACGGGAGCCGTCGCTGAAAAAATTCTACAAGAGGCACGTGCCCGAGGGGTGGCGGTCGAGAACAATCATTCCTTGCTCGGACACCTGCTCGACCTCGACTTAGGGGACGCCATCCCTCCGCAACTGTATGACGTGATGGCGGAAGTGTTGCTGTTGATAGAAGAACTCGATTCCATTAAAGGAGAACCAAGATGAACCCAACCCAGTTATATGAAATGAGGCCTGAAGAACTGACACAGGCGATGTTACACGCACTCACGTATCATTACGAACGCGCCCAAGGCTCGACGATTGCCGAACGAAATCGTCACCTGCGCCAAGCGCGCGAGCTGTTGGTCAAGCTCCATCAAGGACTTCATGACGGCGGCGGCATCATCGCGGCGCAACTCGATGAAATCTATCTCTATATGGCGAATGCCAGTGTCGAGGCGATTATCGACCAGGACCAACAAAAGATCGCCGAACTACATACGCTCGCAAGCGACCTCGACAAAACGTGGAGCGAGGCGATGGAACGCGCGAAAACACAATCTGTCCCGACTGGAGGAACCCGCTATGAAAATTACCAATAACGTCCAAGCGTTGAAAGCCTATACGTCACTCTCGTTGAACCAGGCATCGATGAAGAAGACGATGGACCGACTTTCGAGCGGTGTCCGCATCAACAAGGCGTCTGATGACGCGGCAGGACTCGCCATCTCCGAGAAGATGCGGATGCGTCTCGACTCGCTGTCGATGGCTGAGCGCAACACGCTCGACGGCATCTCGCTCACCCAAACGCTCGAAGGTGGGATGAACGAGACGCATTCCCTCCTCCAGCGCATGCGTGAACTGTCTGTCCAAGCGGCGAACGGGACGCTCAGCGAGGACGATGCGAAAGCCGTCCAGGAAGAGATCAACGCCTTGACGGAAGAAGTGACACGAATCGCCGAGACGACGGAGTTCAACTCGAAGAAGATCATGAACGGGGAATACATGCAGGGCGCGAGCACGCTCTTCTTCCAAATCGGGGCCGGCAATAACGAGGCCGTCGTTTTGAACGTCGAAGACATGCGGGCGCACGCACTCGGCATCACGACGACGACAGCGGGAGGCGGAGCGTTATCTCCCGTCGACCATGACAACAATCAAGCGACAGCAGAGGTTTCTTACTACTCCCTCAGCGTATTGACGCCAGACAAAGCTGGAGAAGCGATTGCGAAGTTCGATGCAGCCATCAACCGTGTGTCACTCGAGCGCTCGAAGCTCGGGGCCATCCAAAACCGGCTTGAGGCGAACGTCAGCGTCGTCGCCATCGGTTCTGAGAACTTGACGGCGTCCGAGTCACGAATCCGTGATGCCGATATGGCCCGTGAAATGATGGACTTCGCCCGACTCAACATCTTGAATCAGTCCGGCATGGCGATGATTGCGCAGTCGAACGCATTGCCGCAAGGCGTGTTACAATTATTGAACTAATCTAAAGAAAGGACGGTTGCCCATATGGACATTCGTCGCATCATGGAGACGCAATCGCTCCTCGGCTCAAGTAAGGCGAAACGCCCCGAAGTCGAACCCGGCGTCTCCTTCCAAAACGTCATCGGTCAAAAGCGTGAAGACCGCGAACATGAGCGGTTCCATCGCCAAATCGCCGCGATTCAGGAACAAGGAGAGCTTCTTGCCGAGAGCCAGACGGTCGAGGCGCTCGCCGATTATAAGAAAATGATTAAAGACTTTATGAAAGAGGCCGTTGACGCGGCACTCCGCCTCGAGGACAAGCGCGGATTCAACCGCCGGGGACGTGCGAAGATTTACAAGGTCGTCGAACAAGTCGACCAGAAACTCCTTGCGCTGACGGATCAGGTCATCTCAGGGGAAGCCTCTCGCCTCTCCCTCCTCGACCAGGTCGGTGAGATTCGCGGATTGCTCGTCAACGTCTATGTGTGAGGTGTCGAGATGGCAGAACATTTGTTTCTGAAGAAAGTCAAATGTCCGTATTGTTTACAGGAAAGCAAGACCCAGCGTGTGTTATCACGTCATATCCGTCCGCTCGAGGTCGAAAAGGACGGCTATACGACGTATGACGGACCGAACCCGTATTTGTATGAGCCGACCGTCTGCGGTCACTGCCACCTCGTCTTCCATGACTCGTTCGACAAGGTGCGAAAACATAACCGGGAAGCACTCGAGACGCATTATTTCAAACAAGTGAACCCGGACGTGCTGAAAGGTGACCGGACGAACGAGCACGTCATCCTTCTCTATAAGTTTGCGGTCATGACGGCCCAGTTGAGCGGACAAAAGCCTTCCGTTGTCGCCATGCTCGGGATGCGGATCGTCTGGATGTACCGATTGATGGGGGATACGGCGTCTGAGAAGGAATGGATGCAGCGGACGCTCGATAAATACAACGAGGTGCAAGAGGCGTATACGGACCCGATTCGAACTGGATTACCGTACGATCAACTTATGCTACGGATCGCCGACCTCTCGGCTGCGCTCGACTATTACGAAGATGCACGTCGCTGGTATGGGATTCTCCTCAGCAGTAAGGAAGTATCGGAGCGGATCCGGAATCAGGCACGGACGCACTGGGAAGATTTTCGGTTGGAACATGCGTAAACAGAAGTGTGGGATCTCATGTCTCACACTTTTTGCATACAAAAAAATCGCGCTCATCCACTCTCGGACAAACGCAATCGACACAATTGATAGGTGAACCTTCAAACCGAAAAGAGACCACGCGACATGACTCACGTGAAAACCAAAACAAGGCACCCTCATGCCGACTACGCGGTGGCGTCTTGCACGATAGGATTAGTATAACGTTTCTTTTATAATATTACTATATTTTTTTGACTGGGATGTATATTGGGTATAGTGAAAGTGAATACATATGAAAAAGAGGAGGTTTTTTCATGTTTGAAACGAAATATCTCGATACCGTACGCGCCACGTTCAAAAGCCAGAAACAACTCGCCGAGCGCGCACTCGTCCAAGTGAGTGACGAGGACCTGCACAAGGCGCTTGCGCCCGATACGCTTTCCCTCGCCCTCATCATCCAGCACATGGCGAACAATATGAAATCGCGCTGGACCGACTTCTTGACGACGGACGGCGAGAAGCCGGACCGGAATCGCGACGCCGAGTTCGAGGATCAACAACAATCCCGTGACGAACTCATGCAAGTGTGGGACGAACGCTGGCAGCTTTTGGACGACGTCTTGGCTGCTCTCACACCAGAAGACTTAGGGAAAGATGTGATGATTCGCGGAGAAGCCCACTCCGTGATCGATGCGATCGAGCGACAAGTGTCGCATTACGGCTATCACGTCGGACAGATCGTTTACCTATCGAAGTTATTTGCCGGAAACGATTGGAACGTATTGTCGATCCCATTGCCGCATCAGCGGAAATGAGGCGTCTCCCTTTGAGCGAGTTCAATGAGACGGCGCTCTAATGAACCGTCAAACGGAAATTGCTGATGCTCGATTCGTCGTTTCACCTCAGCGACGGTGTGCCATACTTGTTCAACCAATGCATCTGGATAACCGTATCTTACCTGGTTGATGTCAAATTCCTCTTCATCGACGAGTTGCCATTCTCCTGGTTCTCTCGCAATGAGGTCGACATCCAAGTCAACGAAATGAATCTCCTCATCCGTAATTTTCGGAGGGAGACCGATATTGGAGTATCCGCGCATCGTGCCGTCTTGCTCTAAATCAAGCTGTAACGTAAACCCTTCATGCCGCATGAAGCACTCAAGCGAGTAAGAATCGTATGTATAACAAGCATTTCGCGTATGATGTTGGAGCGTCCGACCCGGCCTCGCATACAACAATACGTAATCCTCCGTTTCTTCCAAGACATGACTCGACCATTCATAATGGAGCTGTTGGTCATATTTGAGTAGAGAGACGTTCTTCATCACTGACCTCCTAAAAGATGGGATATCTTCATTATCCTCTATTGTTCAGGTTTAGACTAGACAGATAGGGCGTGCCGCTACTCATTCGGCACGCCCTCTATTTATTTCGATACGTCGATTGTGTATTCATAACGTTCTTCTGCGATTTTATTGAATTGGTCATTATAAGGACCCTCTACGACGAAACGCACCTCGGTCAACTCTGCTGGCATCGAATCTACATGAAAGAGTACCCCGCCCTCTTTCTTCACTTTACCTAAAAATTCTCCTCCGACATCTTCCGAAATGATTAGATCAGCGTCTACCTGTTCTCCTGTGTTCGTTACAAGGCGGGCCTGATTCGGATGAAATAAGACCGTGTCGTCACTCGTATTTTCGACAATCACGTTGAACGAAACAATGGTCACTTCTTTTTTTTCATCGAACATGAAACGAAAATCAGAAGCAACCTGTAATCGAAGGGTTTGCACTTTATCAATCTGAAAAATGATTGGACCAATCTTTTCTTCAATACCTAGGTTACGATTTTTCATGTAAATTTGACTGATGCCAAGCTCATTCTCTTCTACCTCAAACTCTTCGGAGCCACCAATACCTTCTGACGTGTCTTCACCCTTGCTCGATTCACTTCCTTCTGATGAAGAAGTGGTTTCTTCATCAGTCGCCTGCTCGGTTTGCTCGGTAGTTTCAGAACTCGTCGCCTCATCCGTCTCCCCGCATCCAATCAGAAATACGAGAGGCAATGTGAACAACCAATGTCGAACCTTCATGACACGCTCCCTCCTATTCGAAAATCTCGTCGGACAATGACTTATATTGAATATGTACCCATCTAATTAGAAATAATCATGTGTTTTATGATAATTCCTCTACTCATTTTCCAATGACCATACAAAAAACGTGCCGACACTCGCTCGGCACGCTTAATCTTATTTCGTCACGTTGATTGTATATTCGTAGCGTTCTTCTGCCACTTTGTCGAAGTTCTCGTTAAACGGTCCATCGATGACGACTTTCAAGTCCGTCAGCTCTTCTGGCTTCGCCTTCACGAAGAAGAGGACATTCCCTTCTTTCTTCACTTTCCCCATGAATTCGCCACCAACGTCATCTGAGAACCATAAGTCCGAAGACACCTGCTCCCCCGTGTTCGTCACGAGTGTCGCCTGGTTCGGATGGAAACTCATCGTCTCGTCGACCGTGTTCTCGACGATCATGTTCATCGCGACGACCGTCACCTCTTCTTGTCCATCGAATGAGTCGCTGTATGCTTCCGCGACCGTGAGACGTGACGTCTGCACTTTGTCGATTGCGAACTGAATCGGTCCCATCGTCTCCGTGATGGTGACTGCCTTATTCTTCAAATAAATCTTGTTCGTACCGAGTTCGCTTTCTTGGACGTCCGTCTCCTCAGCAGTCGTCTCCTCTGGCGCACTCGCTTCCGCCTCTGCCACTTCTTCCGTATCCGTCGCCGTCGTCTTCAGTTCATCTGCTTCCCCGCATCCGGCGAGTAGTGCGAGCGGTACCGCCACCAGTAAGCCAAATCGTTTCATGTTCATCTTCATCTCTCCCTTTTCATAATCCAAGTGTTGTGGTTAAGACGAATATAACGAATTGGTAATCCGCACCGTGACAAGAAAAAGTTCCAGGTAAAATAAAAGTCAAGGTCCACAATCGGACCTTGACATATACACTTATCCTCTTGATTTCAGCTCTTCTTCCTCGTATGGGTCGGGACGATCTTCAAGCGGCGTATCGTCCTCGACATACGCCTCGAGTTTCGGGTCCCGTTCCACATACTCATCGTACGCTCCCTCTGGACCATAGACGAAATAACGGCGTTTCCGTGACGATACCGGTTTAGATTCTTTCTCACGCATCTCGTTTCCCTCCTCTTTCCAGAAAAGAAGCAACGGCTACAATGATATTTACCCGATTATAGCGGAAAACAGGCGTCATTTCATCTTCGCTTTTTCTCTGAAACCTTTTTTCATGATATCCGTATATATTCATAACGATTCAATGAAGGGATGGTACATATGCAATTAGTAAAGAAGGGGTTCGTACGAAGCCTCTTATGGTCGCTGCCGTTCGCGATACTCACGCTCTACCAAGGATGGTCAGGAAATATGGACGGCGTACATGCCATGCTCGTCTACGCTGGAGTCGCCTTCTTTCTCGGGCTCACGAGCGTCATTTATGAAGTCCGACCATGGTCGTTCAAAAAGCAGATTTTCATTCACTGGTGCGTCATGCACGTGACAATCCTGCCACTCCTTTGGTTCGGTGGGTCTACACCGGTCACATCACTTCAAGATGCCGTCAGCCTCTATTTAAACTTTACGGTAAGTGGCCTGATCTTGTTTACGGTCTCTTATTTCATCATTCGCATGCGTCGCCAAGTCAAAACCTCTTAACGCACAAAAGCTCGAAGGCATATGCCTCCGAGCTTTTTTTACGTCTGTTGGTCGAATAGTCCAGAAAAGTTAGAATCGACGTCCTCATACGGGTCGACGTACGATTTAACCGTCTTCCGTTCCATCCGGGCCGTCCCGAGCGTCATTCCGAGACGCTGATGTTCGGCCTCAATAAGACGCGCAATCTTTTGACTGTCATCGACGAGCTGCCGGAGAACCGTCTGATCGGCTTTCTCCAAATCAGGACCGTGCGCCGCGAGCAACTGTTCGCGGTCGTCCAAGAGCTCATGGATTTGTTTCATCCACGTGTCGTACGTCGGCTCTTCTGGGACTTGCGCCAGCAACTCTTTCAGGCGTTGCGTCTTTAAGATGATCTCATCAATCGGCATCATGACTGTTTCGCGAGTTTCATCGCTTCCTTCCACGTGTCGCGGAGTTCCGTCGTGAAATCGAGCACCTCGTCGAGGATCGTCGTGTCGTTCTTGACGTTCGCATCGACGAGACGGCGCCACATGTACTCATAGAGCGAGTCCAGGTTCGCCGAGATGGCGATGTCTTTATTGAGTGTAAGACGAAGTTCTTGGAAGATGGCTTGCGTCTTTTGGATATTGATGTTCTTTAAATCAGGATTCCCCTGGTCGATCGCAAGCTTGGCGAGGCGCATGAACTTGAGCGCCCCGTCATAAAGCATAAGCGTCAGTTCCTGTGGGTTCGCGGTCGTGACCGCATTGTTTTGATAAGCTGCGTATGGATTGGCTACCATTTAAATTCCTCCTCTTACATGCCTCCGCCTAAAAACTGTTGAAGTGAAGCGGCTTGCGAGTTCGCCTGGTTCATCGCCGTTTCCATCGCCGCGAAGCGACGGTAGTAGGCATTTTCTTTATCAATCAATAAATCGTTTAATCGTTTGATTCGCGTATCCATCTGCGTCATCTCGCGACCCATTGAATACGTCGGAGCCCCCGCCCCGTCCGCACCGGCGATACGCGTGATCGTCTCACGTGAGTTTTTCGCGGTGTCACGGATTTGTGGGAGGAGTCCTGTACTTTCATCCGTGAACAGTTTATACACTTGTTCCGGATCTTTCTCGATGGCGGCTTTTAACTTCTCTTCATTCAGCTCGATCTTTCCACCGTTCGTGAAGTCAGAACCGGTCGAGAGACCAATCTGGAATAAACGAGACATATCTAGGTCATTCGTAGTAGATGTCGCACCTGACCATTTGCTACGAAGTGTGTCCATCGTTCCGCGAAGGATCGTGTCCCCACGGAGCATCCCGCTCATCGCTTTTTCTTCCCACTTCTTGATCTCATCTTCAGACAACTCATCACGCTGTGCCTGGGTGAGCGGTGCAAATGACCGGAATCGTTCTTCACGTGTCTTCTTGTTCATAAGGTCGATTGTCTCATTGTATTTATCGACGAAACCTTTGATGTTGTCAAAGATTTTTTGAGTGTCAGTAGAAGCACTTAGTGTAACCGGTGCAGGGTTATCAACTGCTTTAAATTCAGATTTCAAAGTAATTGTCATGTTATCAATTGTGACGGTATTCGTACTTCTTGTCAGTTCGATTCCATTCACATTAAAAACTGCATCTTCTCCTTTAATATCATCAGTGACACTTGCTTGGAAGAATGTTGCCGCAGCTCCTGTGAAAGCAATCGTTGAATCGCTACCTGTGTTTCGTTGAGTGAGTGCCAATTTACCTGATACATTATCAAAGAATGTAGAAAAATTCGTGTTTTTTGAGCCAAGTTGAGTCAATACATCACTGAATTTTGCCTCGGCACTGACCGTCAATTCAGCAGGTGTCCCACCACTCTTATTGATGTATTCAACTTTATAGCCGGATTCGAATTTTAATTCATCACCGTCAGCAAGAGGTGTTGAAAAATTCACCTTGCCTGTCGCTGAGTCATACGTATAGTTAGACGGGTCAACTTCAACATTATTAATGAAGATTTTCCCACTATCATTTAGTTTTGTTGAGAGAGTCACTTCGGTCGAAGTTCCAGTTATCGTTTGCGTTTTTGTACTCGCATCAAGATTCAAATCTTTCACAGCAGTATCTCGCGTAACCAAATTGTTGTTTTTATCTCTTAGTTCAACGATATGACTAGCAGATGTCGCTAATTTTTCTACGCTTTGAATTTCAAGTGCCGCATTCCCACTCGATGGACCTGCCACAACCGAGACACGTGACTCATCCGATGAACTAGACGTCTTCGCATAAAAATTTCGACTAAAGATCAAGTCGACCGCACTATTTCGAAGAGTCATAAGAGATCGGTTAATTTCGCGATACGCATCGCGCTTCCATTCCGTCGTTTGTTTCTTCTGTTCAAGTTTATCAACTGGTACACGCTCGGCCTGCATCAACTGTTTAATAATCGTATCCGTATCGATTCCACTGGCGAGTCCGCCAAATCGGATTGGTGTCGTCATGAGAATCCTCCTTTATACCCGTTCATCAAAGAGTTGATTGAACTCCATGAACGCCGCAAAGAAATCAAGTGATTTCTTGCTTGGGATTTCGCGGATGACTTCGTTGTTCGTATCCACGATTTGAATATAGTAGTCGTTCAATTTTTCATGTTTCATAAACTTCAAGCCCGTACGTTGTTGTTCGAGCACTTGATTCGCCTTCTCGACGGCCGTCTCTAACTTGGTGACGTGTTGAGGCGTCGGAAGAATGACGATGCCTTCGTCGGCGAGCTTTGCTTGATTCGCTTCAACGAACACGTTTTTCGTTTGTTCATACGGCAAGACGGAAGAAGGTAGGTGAAGCCGGACTTCTGAAATGGTCGGGTTCATATACGTCTACTCCTCTTATAATTGTTCTCATTGACTTTATCGGTTGAAACGCATGAAGTTTATAGTAGTTTAATCAATTGGTTATCGTTTCTGAACTTCAAGAAAATTCACTTTTGCTTGTAACCCTTCAAATTGCTTTTGTAAGTAGTCTCTTCTTTTCTCGTCACATTTTATCGCTTCATATGCAATCGATAGCATCGTTAGTAGTAAGTCTTCTAATTCGGCTAATCGCTTTTGTTCAAAAAACACAGCTTCTAATTCTTTTAACTGCTTCTCCAATCGGAAAACACCTTCTCTCGTTTCACTTATCGACATGTCAATCAAAAATTGAATGTGAGCCAATGAATTAATGACTCAGGTCATTCGAATAAATCGGGAATACCTTAAGAGAGGTGACTAATCGATAAAGGAGAGAAACGTCATGGACTGGGAAGGACTATCCGAAGAACAAGTCGCTATTTTGGTCGCTAGTATTTTGGGGGATGGGGAAATTACAAAGTGTTATGCGTATGACAGAAGAAAAAACAACAGTTACCGGGAACATTTTAGTTTAGGTCAGTTGAGTTATCGGGAGTGGAAACAGCGAAAACTACCAGATTTACTATACTTACGTGGAAATAATTTAGTGTCAAGGTCCATTACACTCATGACAAGTCTATTTCCTCTTTTTTATCCGAACAATAAAAAGCATATCCCATTCGAATTATTGAAAGACATTGATCACCCAGCATGTATACTGACACTGTACTTAGACGACGGTTCACTTCTTCTCAGTAAACGATTCAACCACAAGAAAAAAGAAATTCAATTCACACCACATATCGCTTTCTATTTACAAGCCTTTTCGAAAGAGCAGTTAGAGCAGCTCGCTATATGGATGAAAAATCATTACAAGATCAACGTCCGTACATCAGGTACACCGAGCGGTACGGGTTATTACTTAAAGACGACAAAAGTAACGGATACATTTGATCTCTTAAATTTATTGAAACCTTACCAAACCGAACTACCAGATTTTATGTACAAGTTGTCTTGGGAGAATCGTTTAGATGCTGAGATGAGGCATTATAAGCAAACACACCCTGACTATACGATTCGCGTCTCGATTCCTGCAAGACCTTATAGTCATGAGGAAATCGAATCACTGATTGAATGGAAACAACAAGGTGTGACAGACAAGGAGATTGCCCAACGCTTGAATCGAACATATTGGTCAGTCGTCTATAAATGGCAAGACGTGAAAAACCGTGAAGCATAAGCTCCACGGTTTTTAGTATAACTTTTAAATAGTCAATTGCTATATTAACGGAGCAATTGAAGTACAGCCTGAGGCTGTTGATTTGCTTGCAGATGTCCATATTTTTCAATATGGTCCAGACTATATCTTCACCCTTTTACATTTTTGATATACTACTAATCATTATTGTAAAGTAGGGGCTGGGCACTTCCCTCGCCGTTTACGAGGTACGGATCTCATAACCATGGACGATAAGTCGGTAGGTTGTTCATCCTAGTCGTTGAACCTTCATCACAGTTTCCTGACAGATGCTTGGCTGCTGATTGTCCAATCCCTTCCTTTTTTCAAAACGTTCACGCTCACCGTTTCCAGTCACGTTGTCGTAAGGAGGGCTCTAAGGAGTTCCAGCAATTCACCCAGTTATGCTCTTACCCGTTACCAGATAAGACGCCCGTAAAACCTTACCGAAGGAGTTGTAAAACCGCTTCTGGTTGAGATTTTGCTTGAGCCAACATTGCTTGCGCAGCTTGGTTGAGGATGTTGTTCTTCGTAAAGTTCATCATCTCTTTCGCCATATCTACATCACGTACACGTGATTCAGCTGCTTGAAGGTTTTCAGCACCAACATTCAAGTTATTAATTGTGTGTTCAAGACGGTTTTGAACAGATCCTAAGTTCGCACGCTCATCCGAAACTGACTTGATTGCTGCATCAAGAGCAGTAATTGCTGTTTGTGCACTTTCTTTTGTCAAAATATCATTAGTTGCGATATTCAATGCTGTTGCATCCATATTTTTGATTGACAAATCAATTGTTTGGTTCGAGTTTGCACCAATTTGGAATTTAGCTGCCGCAGTTGAAACAGTAATTGTCGAAGTAGCTGTTCCATCAAATGAACCCGCTGCTAATGATGAGTTTGCTGTGAAAGAGAATCCGAGTTTATCGAAGTTAACATTAGCTTCGTTAGCTCCAGTCGGAACCGCTACATCTGCTAAAGTTTGAGTTGTTACGTTCCCAGCAGCATCAGTAAATGTTGCTGTTAAATCTACTTGACCTGCTCCGCTTCCAGCCGCAGAAGTAATAGCAATCGATCCTACTTGCGAACCACCAACATTATAGTTCGTCATACCAGCAGCAGGAGTCAAATCAGTTCCCGCTACAGACGTAGCACCAAGTCCACCTTTTAAAAGTGTCTTCGTGTTAAATTCAGTTTGGTCAGCGATACGCGTTACTTCGTTTTTCAACTGTTGGAATTCTTTATCGAGTGCTGCACGATCATCAGCTGTGTTCGTTTCGTTTGCTGATTGTACAGAAAGTTCGCGCATACGCTGAGCGATTGAGTGTGTTTCATTCAATGCACCCTCAGCAGTTTGAATTAATGAAATTCCATCTTGTGCGTTACGTGCAGCTTGATCCAAACCACGAATTTGTCCACGCATTTTCTCAGAAATTGCAAGTCCAGCCGCATCGTCACCCGCACGGTTAATACGAAGACCAGAAGATAATTTCTCCATTGCTTTTCCTGTATTATTTGTGTTGAATGACATGTTGCGGTGTGCGTTCATTGCATTAAGGTTGTTGTTAATAATCATCTTAAATTCCCTCCATAGGTTTAAAGTTTTTCTGCTCTTCCAAATCCTTTTGTCTGAGCATGCAAGGTTTAGGCCGGCCCCTCACCTTGCATTTTTTGGAACGTTTTATCGTTTCCATACTCTATATCGGAGTCCTTACACATCTGTTTAGTCTTTTTCGAAAAAAGTTACACGTTTTGAATAGAAATCTTCAATTTGTATAAAAATAGCTCACTCGAGTTGATCATTCACGACCAACTCGAGTGAGCTATCCTGACTTACACTTCCACCTTCATCTGTTCCGTCTCATTCTGCAAACTTTCCGCGACACGAACGAGCTCTGTCATCGCCCCGTTCACTTCTCCAAGGCTTGCCGCTTGCTGGCTCGCTGCTGACGTCACTTCATTCGCATAACGCGATGCTTCTTCGACCATACCGACGATGCCTGCCGAATTCGTCACGACCGAATCAATCTGACCGCGTGACTCATCGAGGAGTGAATCGACCGAATGGACATGGCTGTATACTTCATTTGCCGAGTTGTGGATCGATGCGAAGGCACCACCTGCTTTTTCAACTAAGCCGACACCTGTCTCCACTTCCGCTTTCACGTTCGCCATCGATGATGACGTATCGCCAACGAGACGTTTCACATCTACGATGAGATCCGTGATTTCTTGTGTCGAGTTCGCCGTTTGTTCTGCGAGCTTCTTGACTTCTGCCGCAACGACGGCAAATCCACGACCATGCTCCCCGGCACGTGCCGCTTCAATCGACGCGTTCAAGGCAAGCAAGTTCGTCTGTGCCGAGATGTCACTGATGACATCCGTGATGCGTGAGATCTCGCCTGTCATTTCTGTCAACTGACTGTTGAGCGTCGATGACTGTTCCACTTTTCCAGCAATCGCATGCATCGCGTTGACTGAAGACGACGCGAGGCCTTTCCCGCTCTCTGCTTCTTGTTGCATCTCGCTCGCCGAATCCAACGCCGATGACATCTCTTGACGGATACTCTCCATCGTCCGCGCAACCGCTCCAAGCAAGTCCATCGAGTTGTATGTCGCACTGACGTTGTCTTCTAACATCTTGTTGAGGGAGTCCATCGCAACACGAATACTTTCGCCCGCCACGTTCCCTTCTTGGACTGAAGCTGCAATTTCCTGTGCCGAACCCGTCAACTGGTCCGCCGTGTAACGCATGTTCGTCCCTTGCTCCCGAAGGTGCTCGACCATGTTGTCCATCGACAAGAGCAAACGTCCCATCTCCGAACGGTCTGAAGTCTTCTCGTCCGCGAAATGGACCGTCAAATCACCATTCCCGACCTCGACGGCTTTCTCAGAAGCCATCTCGACCGCTTTCAATGGACGACGGGCGATCAAATAAATGACAATCCCGCCGAGTGACGAGATGAGTAACGCCACGACGGTACCGACGAGCATGACTTGACCTTGTTCCATCTCGAGTTCCGTCAAGAGTAATAGGGTGATGTAGCCGACCGCTCCGCCCGTGATAAAGGACGTGACCAAAATCCACGCGAGCAATTGCGTCGTAAAGTTTTTAAATACTTTCACTGTGTTGTTCCTCCTCATTGTGTTCATCACTCCTTATATCGTCCGATTTCCAATGAATGTATAGCGTTTTCAGTTGAACGTTTGGTCAATGAAAAAACGCACCCCATAAAGGAGTACGTTTCGTCAAAATGCTTCATCGTCACGTTCGACGCGCGTCACCCGTCGCGGAGTAGTCGCAGCGTCGATCGCAAGCGTGATCGCTGCCGCCCAGTGGAGCATCATCCCGACGATCGGAATGAACCCGAGGATTGATGCCGTGATCCCAACGGCCGCACCGTACGAGAATCGGTTCAGTCGGCTGAACGAGAGAATCAACACGATGACGTGATAGACGAACATGAATCCGAGGGGCGAATACCCCATTCCGATGATGAAAAGACCACCGAGAATCGGGATCCCAAGAAATGCTTCAAATGCTGCACCGAGCCATTTCAGATTTTTCACCATGTGGTTCACCTCATAATTCGATCATGTAAAACTCGTAGCCGCCATTCTCTGCGAAGCCTGCGCGCTTGTAGATCTCGAGCGCTGCCTTGTTCTCCGTCTCGACATCGAGCTCGACTTTCGTCCGACCCATTCGGAATAATTGTTGCACCATCTGTTTCAACATTTTCGTGCCGTAGCCTTTGCCTTGCTCACCTGCTTTGACGCCGAATGCGTGGATGCTTGCCGCGGCGTCACCGACGAGAAGGGCACGGATGACGCCGACCGGTTTGCCGTCGACTTCGCCGATATACGTCACACGGTCCGGTGTGTCGATTTGTTGATAGATGTTTTCCGTCACATCGACCGGGTCACCGAACGCCTCGCTGAGCGTCGCGATGATGAGCGGCCGGTCGTCTGCCGTCGCCTCACGGAGCGATACCTCGTCCGGCTTCAAGAACAGCTCCGCCTTCTTCAAGACGAGATTGTATTCCGAGAACTGATACGCCGCTTGAAGATGCTCAAGCACCGCCTTCCCAGATGCCGAGTTCCGGTCGATGACGAACGTGAACGCCTCACAGCCGTTCAGTTTCGCATCCTGTTTCGCCGTCTCGAGCAGTGCCGTAAAGACGCCTTGCTTCCGATATTCCGGATGGACGAGCGCGTTCACCTCATACTCGTTCGGGAGATATGGGAAGAGCATGAGATACCCGACGAGCGTCTCTCCGTTGTATACCGCATAGTCGTTCTGTCCGACCGACTCATGACCGACTTTGACGTCAATCTTGTCGTTCGTGTTGACCGCATGTTCTAACGTTTTCACATCATCTGCTTGTTTGACTTCTTCTACTGTCCAATTCATGTACATCACCTCATCTGTATTGTAGCACAAAGAAAAAAGCCCGCCGTAGCGAGCCAACTTACGAGATTATAACGTCCGGAACTCCAACTCAGGGAGCGTCTCAATCAATTCAGCGATTTCATCCGTATGCGCCTCCGCACCCGGGACGGCCTCTGTCGGTTCGACCCAGAAGAACGTCTTGTCGTTCGTGCCGAGATAGTTGCCGTAACCGACCTCTGTCGCGAACGCCTCTTCCGTCAACTCACGGTCGATCAAGTCCAAGTGGAACAAGAGTTGGTCGTCCCCATCCTCGACGTTATAGTACAAATCGAACGTGCTGTAGCTCTTCGTGTCTCCGATGTCGACGACGTCCTGTGCCTTCTCGATATAGACGTCACCGCGCTCAATCGCCGCAACGATTTTTGACGGTAAGATGATTTCGTACCCGAGCTCTCGGTCACGAATCGTCTGCGTCGTATCCTCTGTCCGTCCCCGGGACGAGACGACACCGACCGTTGCCACCAATGCACCTGTCACACCGAGCGCGAGCGCCCATTTCATCGATTTGTTCACAAGAACCACTCCCTAGTTGTTGATGTCTTCACTTGATTATCCCACAAGTTGATGACTTTTCATCAAATATTCTGAAAAAATGTTTCCCCTTACATTGACGACCGTCCGCCAATCCCATACGATGGTAATAACGTACTAGAGAAAAGAGGAACTGACATGTCTAACGAAACTACTTTGACGCGCGCTCAGCTCGACGCGCTCTTGAAAAACGTCTTCGCCCTTCAAATCCCAGTCATCGAGAAATTCATGACAGATTTGTTTAAACAATACGTCTCGACGGCTTCCACGTTCAAACAAGATATGGACACGATGAAAGCGACAGAGTGGCACAAGCATTTCTTCGGTCAAAAGGTCATGCCGCACCTCTTCATCGAGAACCTCGGCTTCGGCGCATCATTCCGCCACCAAGGTCAAGATAAGGTCGTCAGCATCCCGGAGAACATGACGGTCGTCAAACCGGACTCGGACGCACAGATCAAAGAGATTTTAGAGAACCTCGACAAGACGCTCGCGTCGATGGACGGAATCAAAAACAAAGGACTCGTCAAGAAGTTCTATAAAGAAACGCTCGAACTCATCTGCCAGCTCGGTAGCCGTACTGGTATGATGGATGACTTCTATGACAAAGTCAAAGGCAGTTTGACAACAAGTTCATGACAATGCCTCGCTCGAAGGAGCGAGGTATTTTTTATGCTTCCTTTTCGATTGCCATCGGGAGTTCGATAAATTGGCTCCGACTATGGAAGACAACGCCGACCATGACAAGCATGATCCCGACCAAGGCAATCGGGGACGGCATGACCGCATGGAGGAACAGGAGCTCACCGATGAGGGCGAACAACACCTCGAGCGCCTGTGTCGCCTCGACGGACGCCAGTTTCCCCATGTCGTGCTTGACGAGGTCCGTCGCCTTGAAAAACAGGACGGTCGCAACAATCCCTGACAACAAGGCGACGAGGAACGTCTGCCCGAGCTGGCTCGATGAGGGACGACCCGTCGTCAACCCGTACCCGAACAACAAGAACCAGACCGGGAGCGACCCGAGACACATGCCGAGGATGCGTTCGAACACGTCGAGGTTCGTATGTTGCATCATCTTGCGGTTGCCGAGTGGATACGCAAAAGCTGCGATGACGACCGGGACGACACCAAGCCAAAGGAAGCGAGGCTCGAACGACTCGAAGAACTCGACTTGCATCAAGACGACCCCAATCAAAATCAAGCTCGAGAACCGAAGTCCTCGCCACGGGATCTGTTCGCGGGAACCGTCTGCCTTCTTAAAGAGTGGTGACAACAGTGCCCCGGCGACGATTGTCACTTGCCATGTACCTGCGATGAGCCACGGGGGTGCGACTTCAGCGGCGAGACAGATGGGAACGTAAAAGAACCCGAACCCGACCGTCCCCCACAATATCCACGGACGCGGATTGTTTTTCAGCGCCGAGATGACCCGCTTGAGTCCACCCCGTAAGGCGACAACGAGCATCAACAGTGGGATCATCCATAAAAAGCGGAGCGAGGCACTATAGGCGAAGCTACCTCCCCCGACTTGCATCACTTCATTCAACACGAACGTGCTTGCAAAAAACAAGGCCGCGAAGACACCGAGTATGAGTGGACGCATACGTTCCCTCCTTTCCGAATCCTGTCTTGTTCTCGGCATCCATCTCTTTCTCCTGCAAAAAAAGACGGACGACACGTGGTCATCCGCCTGTTGATTCGATGATTCCGTCACGTCCGCAGTTCGAGCGCGGCGATCCGCTCCATCCGCTCGAGGATGGGCTTCGCCTGATCGATATACGCCCTCACTTCAGCAAGCGACAACGACGCCGCATGCGCATCCTCACTCCGCCACACTTCATAGACGAACACCGTGTCCGCCTCATCGAGCGATACGTGGACCCGATACGATTCACAGTCCGACGTCGCCTCCATCTCCCGTGCCGCTTCCGATAAAACCGCCACGAGTCGGTCCCGTTGTCCCGCTTTTGTGACGAGCTTTCCGATCAGTGCATACATGCTCCATCCTCCCCTTTCCCTTGCCTCGTCTCATTCCACTTTTTGCGTCCGATTTCCTGCCTTACGGGTTCACATGTGCGGAGGTAAAAAAACGGACGGCGTATGGCCCTCCGTCAATGAATATCGCGTTTTTGGAAGTTCCCGCCTTTGACCTCTGTCACCGCATACACGACAACGAACGCTTTCGGGTCGACTTGATCGATGATGTCCTTGATCTTTCGTTCCTCGAGCCGGTTGATGACGCACGTGATTTCATAATAGCTCTCTTTTGAATATGCACCTTGGATCTGATTCAACGTGGCGCTCCGTCCGAGACGGTCCCGAATTGTCTCGACCATTTCATTCGGTTCACTCGTGATGATCTTGAACGTCTTCGCACCGCTCAATCCCTCTTCGACGATATGAATCACTTTTGAGGCGATGAAATAAGCGATCGCCGACAAGACGGCTCCTTGGAGCCCGAACACCGTCGAGACGACGATGAAGACGAACGTATTCAAAAATAGAATCAAGTCACTCGTCCCGAACGGCAGTTTACGGGACAAGAGAACGGCCAGCATATCGATCCCGTCAAGCGCACCCCCGTTACGGAGGGAAATCCCCATCCCGAACCCGAGGATGATTCCGCCGACCACGGTGATGAGGAGCGCGTCGCCCTCGATGATCGTCGGAACATGGTGCATGATCACCGTACCGACTGACAACGACGCAATCCCTGTGACCGAAAGGATGGCGAAGCTTTTCCCGATCTGTTTATACCCGAGATAGATGAACGGGATATTGAGAATCCCGATAAAGATCCCGAGCGGCAATCCCGTGAGCTGCGACCCGACGATACTGATGCCGGTGACGCCCCCGTCCGACACGTTGTTCGGGATGAGGACGGACTCCAACCCATACGCCGCGATGAGTCCGCCGATGATGTTCATGATGATTTGAAACCCCATCAACCAGGCTCTATTCTCTCGTTTCATGATGCATTGACCTCCTTCTCATGTTCAACAACCTTCTTAGCCTACCACAAAATAATACTGAAATAATTTACAGGGAATCATCAATCTATTCTGAATATTCATGTCAGATTCTCTGTCTCAAAGGATTTTGTATCGGCTCGTTTTGGTATACTTAAGAAAATGGAAAGGGGGCACCACGTATGCAGCGTACACCCATGCCTTCCCCGACACCGGAGGAAGTGCAGCGCTTAAGGCGCGAACATAATCCGATCAAAGCGTCCGAACTGTTTGCGAAAGTCGTCCTCTTGCTACTCGGTTCCCTCGTCTTCGCGGTCGGTCTGGAAGCGTTTCTCGTTCCGAACCAGATCATCGACGGTGGGATCGTCGGGGTCTCGATCATCGTCTCGTATTTGACGGAGACGAAACTCGCCATCTGGCTCGTCCTCTTTAACTTGCCGTTCATCTACTTCGGCTATCGGCAAATCGGGAAGACGTTCGCCGTCGTCACGTTGACGGCGATCCTGCTCATGTCCGCGTTCACGATCGTCTTACATGACATCAAGCCGTTCACGGACGATTTGCTGTTGTCGACCGTCTTCGGGGGCTTCTTGCTCGGTGCCGGCATCGGTCTCGTCATCCGCGCCGGTGGGTCGCTCGACGGGACGGAGATTCTCGCCGTCGCCTTCACGAACCGGTTGCCGTTCTCGGTCGGAGAGATCGTCATGTTCTTCAACATCTTCATCCTCGGAACAGCCGGCTTCGTCTTCAGCTGGGACCGGGCGATGTACTCGCTCCTCACGTATTTCATCGCGTTCAAGACAATCGATGTCGTCTTGGAAGGGATTGATCAGTCGAAGGCGGCGTGGATCATCACGAACGCACCGGAAGAGATTGGCCAAGCGATCATGGACCGGCTCGGTCGGGGCGTGACGTATCTCCACGGAGAAGGGGCCTACACTGGAGACGGGAAGAAAGTCGTCTTCACGGTCATCAGCCGACTCGAGGAGACGAAATTAAAAGACATCCTCGACGACTATGACGAGAAAGCGTTCCTCGCCATCGGCAACATTCACGACGTCCGGGGCGGACAGTTCAAGAAGAAAAACATTCACTAAACGTGAAATCCCCTATAACCGCTGGACACCATTTGCCAACGGTTATAGGGGATTTTTTAGGCGAAGCGGACCTGGTCCCGTCCATTCCGTTTCGCATCATATAAAGCCTCGTCAGCTCGTTCGAACACGACCATGCTCGGTTCGTGCCCGGCGACCGCGGCACCGATCGAGACGGTCATCGGGATGACCTCGCCCTGACATTCGAACGTCGTGTGGCGCACCGTCTCAACTAATGATTCAGCCACTTCTTTCGCCTGTTCACACCCTTCGATCACGAGCAAGAACTCCTCCCCGCCGTAACGACCGACGAACCCGCCTGGCGGACAGTGCCGTTCGAGCGTCTGACCGATATGTCGGAGCGCGGCGTCTCCTGCCAGATGACCATATGTATCGTTCAACTGCTTGAAGTGGTCGACATCGATGACGAGTAACGTCCATGGCTTCCCGGACATCTCCAAGTCGTTCATCTGTTCGAGCGTCCGGTAACGGTTCGGGAGTCCCGTCAATTCATCGACGGTCGCCCGATGCGTATGCAGAAGGAACATCCATAAATGCGTCTCAAGCTTTTTCGCCCCCCAGTAACAGAGCCACGCCCCGAGCGACAGCATGAGGAAGTACGGGATAAAGACGTTCACGAACACCATCGCATCCACACTACCGGTCACGCGAATCAAAACGAGGAGCGCACCGAACCCAACATAGACGGTATATCCTCGCGACCGATGCATCGGCACACGCGAGAGGAGGAGCGAAAATATGTATAACACGACAAACATAAGGATCGAATCGACGAACGGGGCACTCATCCCATGCAAGGTCATGCGCCCGATAAAGATGAGCGCGAGCGTGACGACGGCACCAAACGGGCCGGCGTACGTCGCCGACAAGGCGATCGGGATGAGACGGAGGTCAATCCTCGCATCGCCAAGCTCGATGGCATTTAAGGTCAACAAGATCGCCGTCAATCCGTTCGACACCCCGAACCAAAAACGGACGAACAATGGGGAGGACGGTTGAATCGGCAAGACTGTCCGCATCACATAGAACGTGAGCGACATGAGTAAAAAGATGATACTGATATTAATAAAAAACTGGTTGATGACCATTCCCATCGATTCCCCTCCTTCCCTTTCCGTTTCCATCCTAGCCCAACTAGGTGAAAAATGTCACCCTTACATTCTATATTTACAAAAAAAAGTCGAAAGCTCACGCTTCCGACTGCTTCTTAATCATCTGTTTCATCAAGTTGGCACTGTCTCGTGCCGACTCATTCTCTTCTTGCATCTGAATGTACACTTCATGACGATGGATATCGATATGGCGCGGGGCATCGATGCCGAGCTTCACCTGGTCTCCCTCGATGGCGAGCACGGTGAGCGTCACGTCGTCCCCGATATGGATCGCCTCACCTTGTTTTCGTTTCAATACGAGCATCAGCGCACCTCCGCCTTCGTGCCGCCGAGCGGATAACGGGCCGGGTAGGCATCGTCTAAGATGACTTGCTTCCCGCGACGTTCTTTCGTCTCGATGACGATCGGTGCCTTCAAGTTGAGCGTCGATGCATCAAACGGCTCACGGAGCGTGACGATCGAGTAGACAGAGACGTGTTCCGCTTCTTCAATCCCGAGCTGATCCTTCGCCCCGTCCGACAGTTCGAACGCATAGTCCGACTTATGCCAGAACGGATTCGTCACAACGAACGCGCACGCTTTCTCTTCGATCGACTGGAGTGACCAGAACGGCAGCTCTTCCCCGTACGGAATCAACACGAACGTCTTCGATTCCGGGAATCCCGGAATCTCACTGACAAACGTGATCGTCTCCGCTTCATTTATTTCAATCTTGCCAAAGTAGTCTGTTTCAATGAACATGGATTGTCCTCACTTTCAACGCGTTTCATCATACATCCCACCGACCGGCCACATCTCGAGCGATGCCTGTTGACGGAGAGAAATGTCCATCGTCCATGGCGTGAACGAGATGTCCGCCGGTGTGAGCGATACATCAATCTGTGGCGGTGTAATATTCCATTCGATTTTCACATCCGCCGGCGTATACGTCAACTTGACACGGTCAATCGATTTCGGCATATAGCCCATCTCGACGATCGGATACGGGTCGTTCACTTTCTCTGCCGCCATCGAGGCAATCGGGTTGCCGTTCTCGATGCGCATCATCCGATCCCCTTCACGAGCGATGTTCATCATCGCCTCGCGGGCCCCTTGTTCCCCCATCTGTCCGAACGACTTACCGAGTTCAAGCGCTCCTTTCAGGTTACTCTCACTCCGTGCCACCGACGAGTCGATCTCAAGTTTCCCTTGAGTCGTCTGTTGCGTCATCTCGGCTTTCCCTTGCTGCATCGACATGTCCGCCCGACCTTGACGCATCTCGAGCACCGGTCGGTTCGAGGTCATCTGGATAGCGGCAAACGTTTGCCGCATCTCAAGTCTCGCGAGATTCATGACCGATTACCGGAGGAAGTCAAGGAGCGTCGGTTGGATGATCCGAGCCCCGGCCGAGAGTGCGGCACGGTGTACCGTCTCATGCGACTTCAACTCCATGATGACTTTCTCGACGTCGATGTCTTCGTTGTCGGACATAATCGTCTTCGCGATGATCTCGTGGTCTTGCAGACGGTTGTCGACAAGCTCCAAGCGGTTCGCTCGGGCACCGAGTTCGGCACGTTCTGTGATCAAGTTTTGACCAAGTGTATCGAGCGTGTCGAGTTCAGCCGATAGGTCGGCACCACCCGTCGTTTCTTTTGCCAGTAAACCACTCAACTTTTGAAGTCCCTCGAACAATTCTTTCCCGAAAATCGTTTCCGGTTGCATATTCACTTGTACGGTGATTCCTTTTGAGACCTCGAATTCGATTTTACCACTCGGATTCAATTTGTCAGGAACTGGCGTCGTCATATAAATTTCATCAATCGTGACCGGACTTGCTGGATCAGCCGCCAAGAATCCCTTCAACTTCTCCATGTTAATGAGCGGTTGATCCGTTTTCGTCCCGTTATAAATATACTTCTCGCCCGCCTTCGAGTTGGCGAGTGAGCCGATATGTTCGATCAACTGGTCGACCTCACTCTTGATGATTGCGCGCTGCGACGACTCGTACGTGTCGTTCGCAGCTTGCGTCGTCAATTCCCGAATCCGCTTGACGGCTTCGGTGACCTCATTCAAGGTCGAGTCCGTCATGTCCATCCAGCTCGTCGCCTCGCTGACGTTGCGACGGAACTGGTCGACTTCCCGCACTTCGGTCCGGTACCGGATCCCCTGCATCGCGACGACCGGGTCCTCCGATGCCTTTTGGATCCGCTTCCCGCTGATCAGTTGTTCCTGGACGCGGGCGAGCGTGTTATAGCTACTTGATAAGTGTTTCAAGTTCGTCTGTGTGAGCATCGTCTGTGTGACACGCATCAGTCATTACCTCCCAACGACACCCATGCCGTTAATGATTTTGTCGAGCATTTCGTCGACGGCCGTGATATTCCGTGCCGCCGCATTGTATGCATGTTGATATTGGATCATCATCGTCATCTCTTCATCGAGCGACACCGCGCTCACCGACTGGCGGCGCTGGTCCGAGCTACTCAAGAGAGCGAACGTACTCTTCGCGAGGTTCGCGTTCTGGCTCGCCTCGACCGCCATGTTCCCGATGACGTTCTGATAGTACTTTCCGATCGATGTCGTCGTCGTGGCCGATCCGGCAAAGCTGAGCGCCATCTCTTTCAGACGCGCGAGTTCGAGTGCCCCGCTCCCGTCCCCGATATTGCCGTCTTTTGAAGCGGCGATCAAGTCAAGGTTACTCATGAACGTCTCGTTCACTTCGATGTTCGACGCTTTGATGTCGGTGTTCGTGTTCGTTCCTGAATTCACGAAGAAATCGTTTCGCCCGTCCGTCCCTGATGCATCTTTGTTCGTCATGTGTGCATTGTTGAATGCCGTCGCAAACACGCTCGCCATCTCGTCTAAGTCTTTGAGCATCTTCGTGTACGCCCCATTCGCCGCTTCAGGACCTGATTGGCTTCCGTACATTTCAACGAGTGCTCGTAGCTTACCGTTCGGCATGTCTTGGAGTGTCATCGCCTCAGCTGTCACAGCATCTGCCGCACGATACGTCGACTCGGTCATTTCCCCGACGCCACCCGTGATGCCGTCGACCAATTTGATTGGATTCGGATTTCCTGGCACGGTGATCTGGATGTCGATTCGTCCTTCTGCGACACGTTGCGAGTTCCCACGTGTCTCCCCGTTCAAGTAATCGACGGGTACACGCTCGAATTCGATAAATTGCGAAAGCTCGTCCATGTAACGGTCGCGCTCGTCATACAGTTCGTTCGGCAAGACGCCAAGTGGTTCCGCGTCCCCGATTTGACGGTTCACGTTATTGATCTTCGTCAACAGGTCGTTAATCTTTTTCGACACGACGCCCGCTTCCGCTTTCAAGTCGTCTTGTACTTTTGTCAGCGATGAAGACATGTAGTTGAACGTCTCGGCGAGCGTCATCGCCCGCTGGCGGACGACGCTTCGTGCGCCCGTATCGTCCGGGTTGACCGACAAGTCCTGAAGTGACGCCCAGAACAAGTCGAGCGACTTGGCGAGGCCGTTTTCAGACGGTTCGTTGATGATATCCTCCATCCGACCGAACGCCGCCTCTTTCGTCGCATAGAACGCGTTCTTCACCGACTCGTCGCGATACTGTTGGTCGATCATGAGATCGCGAATCCGGGCGAGCGTTTCCCCGCGTACCCCGGTCCCGAATTGTCCGGCTTTCGTGCCGCCGAAGTTGACCGAGAGCTGTTCCGTCATCCCGAGGGTGAGGCGTTGGCGTGAATAGCCAGGGTTTGAGGCGTTCGCCACGTTGTTCCCCGTTGCCTGTAGCGCCCATTGGTGTGTCGTCAGGCTGCGGCGCGCCGTCTCTAGTCCCATAAATGTTGAACCCATTCTGTACTTCCTCCTTAAACGTCACGGCTGAACGAGCGCGTTTCAAACGCCTGTTGTCCGTATGTGAAATCATCTGCTTCTGGCAAGAGCATGTCCAAGTGCCAGGTAATATAACGAAGGGACTGTTCGAGAAGCGACGCGTTCAATTCGTTCTGACGCTTCAACTCGAACAAGACCGGTCTCAGTTCCTCTATCTCTTCATCGTCCAATTCATACGTCCCTTGAAGTCGTTCCGCTTCTTTTTGTGAGATTTGTCGGACAAGTTTCGCCTCTTCTTTGACGAGCGCGCTAAAAGTGGCCATGTCATTTTGAACGAGCAGCTGTTCTTTCGTATAGGCCAATTCGAGTAAACGTTTATGTAATGTGAGCATGAGTCTCTCCTTTTTTCAAAAAAAGAGCCGACTAAAGAAAGGGGTGCCCCTTATTTAGTCAGCTTCCGTGCCGTGTTATTCAGTGCGAAGGCCTCAAACGGACCTCGCTTCCATTCATCCTTGTAGAAAGCGTTTGGCGATTTCACGCGCGTCCCGTGAATACGTGCCCGCATCAATCTCTGCTTTCAAAGCGTCGATTTTTGCGAGACGGTCCGGATGTTTCACCGGTTCTTCAAACCGGGCGCGGGCTTCCGCCGAGATTGACAATTGGTCCGTTTGGCGTGATGGCGCGGGCTTCGGCTCGACTTGCGTTTTCTTTTCATAAGTGTTCGGTAAATGTACCCACTTGGCTGAATCGATGCGCATGCGTCTTCCCCCTCTTCATGATGTTAATCCAAACGATAAGCGCGAGCACTTGACGACTTCGTCAAGCTCTCTTGTAGACTAGACAGTTCCTTCTGCATATCTCTCTGGCAGTTCGAACAGACTTTCCCTTCGTTCGTCGGTTGACCACAACGTACGCAGCCGACGAGGAGTTCCGGGTTGTCCTTGATGATCAGGCGTCCTTCATGGATATATCGCGTGATATCAAGTTCCGACACACCCGTCGCTTCGACGAGGGCGCCGATGTTCGTTGATTTGTTTTCTGGTTCACGAATGAAGTCACGGACTTTCAAAAAGTTTTGGAAGTCGACTTCACTACATGATGGGCAATAAGGCGAGCGACCTTGTTTCATAAACAAGCGTCCGCACATTTGGCAAGATGCTGCATCCATTGGTTTCACCTCTGCCTTTTATATCGGACGCGTTTTTGATTTGTTTAGCGCCCGAAATAAGCAAATCGCAGAAACTTCTGTCGCACCTGCCTGCCGTAACGAAAATGCCGCCTGATGGAGCGTCGTCCCTGTCGTATAAACGTCGTCTACAAGAATGATTTTCCCACATTTCACTGAAGTTGGTACAGTGAAAGGATTCGTTCGGTGTCGTCTTTCTTCTTTCCCGAGTTCGCGTTGACTCGAAACTTCGGTTTTCTTGATCAGTTGCCGGGTCGGACCAATCTTTCGTGCGAGCACCTCCGCTTGGTTGAAGCGACGCGACCTGTGTCGTTCGTCACTGAGCGGGACGGGCACATATGTCGCGCCAGGTTCTCGCAGTGCCCGAAGTTTTGGTGCGACCGATGCGGCGATGACGACGTCGCCACTGAATTTGAAGCGATGTAGCCACTCGATTCCTGCCTCGTCATAGGCGTACAGGCAACGGACGGTTAAATCAGAGCCGAGCGCGAGCCAGCGGATACAATCTGAGCACGTCTCCCCCGTCTCGTTCGGTTGACCGCAGCGCGGACAGCCTGTCCCGAGCGGTGTCAATCGGTCCTCACATGACGGGCACACCCAGTCGCGTCGCCATAACGTGGCCGGTGTCCACGGGACGGTCATCGGTTGGTGACAGAGAAGGCATTTCATCGACTGTTCGCCTTCACGATCGCCCGGATGGCGAGATCTTGTCGAAACGTCCGTTCACGATAAAAGAAACAGACCTCGCCTGTCGGCGCATCCGGCTTTCTTCCGGCCCGCCCCGCCATTTGGATGAGCCCCCGTGTCGAGAAGAGTCGATGTTCGCTCTCTAGCACCCCGACCTGCACGTCCCGGACCGTCATCCCCCGCTCCCAGATCGATGTCGCGAGGACGATTCCCTTCGTCTCTTGAAGCCAGTGCAGCGCGTCGGTCCGCTCCTCGGTTTCGGCCGATACCGTACGGCACGTAAATCCCGCATTTTCTAGCGTCTCACGATATCGCTCGAGGTGAGGCTTTGTCGGCACGAACAAGAGACGCGGTTTTGCGGCGTGACGTCGACAAAAGTCGAAAACCCGTTCGTCCGACTGTTTGACGAGTGTCGGCACCGGCAAATCAAATCCGTGATAACGGCGGGACAAATGCACCGTCGACACCATCTGTTGCCAAGCGGTCGGAGTCGCAGTGATGAAGACAAACACCCCTTTCCCGACCCGATAGATGGTGCGCCATAACGTCACGTCAAAAGCGAACGGGAAGGCATCGGACTCATCGACGAGCACATAATCGAATACGTCTCGTAGATTGAGTAGTAACGGTGCGGTCGCCACCGTGATCATCCCGATGGAGTCTTTCTCCCCACCCCCGTACCGTCTCGTGACGGGCACGGTGAATGCTTGTTCGAGCCGTTCCACCCATTCGATGGCGACATCTTTCCTCGGGGACACGATCAATACCCGCTTCCCTTCATTGACGACCCGCTCGATCACAGGGAACGTCATCTCAGTCTTACCGGCGCCACACACCGCATGGACGAGACCGGTCTTCCGTTCGTCCCACCACGTGAGCAGTTGATTCGCGACCCGCATTTGGGCTGGTGCGAGCTCGAATGACATCGTCAATTCGGTCGTTTCGAGTGGTGTCGTGATGTCCCGCTCTTGTAGAAAATCACATCGGCAGACCCGCCCAAGATAAAGACAGTTCCGGCAGTAGGCACACGACCCGTGGTGACAGGTGAACGTTCGGACGTCCGTGCTGAGACAGCGTTGGCAGATGCCAAAACGGATGGCGCGCGTCCCGTTAGATGCGACGATGAGTTCCCCCATATCTCTTGGCTCCTTTTTCCTTTCACGCTAACAACACACACATGTGCGTGCGAATCCTCTTGATGTACAAATCCCTTCCGCAATCGTTCTTTTGACGGATGACGTTTCCGTATTTTATCCGTTATGATTATGGGAAAAATAGACTAAATTGTGAGGACGTGGAACGGATGCGACGATTCATTGGCTCTTTGGTTGGAATAGGTTTGATCTTATACGGTAGCTTCACACTACTCTCTCATTTTTTGTTCGGTCATCCGAAAGACGAACAGTTCGTTCGCCAAGTCGCTGCCACGTATCTCGAGAATCACCACCGCGATCAATCTCTCGAAATCACGAGCGCCACTATGATGATGTGGGGAAGTGACCTTTATCTCCTCACGATCGATTCCGACACGAGCATCGACACACATTTTGAATTGCACATTACGACGGATGGTGACATCACGTTCAATGATTATGCGAACGTCACCTCAGGAATGAATACATTCGACCGGATCCATGATGCGTATCGTCGATTGGTCGGACCCGCGCTCCCAGAACATGTTCATCTGAGCGATGACGTCCTCATCCCAAAGGACGGACCCGATTCACCGGAAGAATCCTTGGACCTCCAATCTCTTCGCCTCGATCAGGACTATGACATTCAAGATATCGGTGCTAACCATGGCAGTCTATTTATTTCTGTAGATGTCCCTACCACGACGGTCAATCGTGCAGCATTTCTATTACGAGATTTGAAGCATAACATGGACGCGGCTGGCGTTCCGTTCCGAACGATGTCCGTCACGCTTCGCGGGGAGGAGGACTGGTTTTATACCGGTAGCGTCTCACGAGAAGAAATTGACTCTCCCGAGCTCGAACAAATCATCCAGCGTCAGCACGATGAGGTGATGTCACAATGAAATGGAGGATTTTCTTTCTTCTTTGCGGCACCATCATTGTCGCCACGTTCGGGGTTCGCATCGTTTTCGGTACGGATTTCGAGAAACAGCGTGTGTCGAATAGTGCAGTAGCATATGTTCGTCATACCTATCCCGCACTTGACGTGCGTGTCCAACAAGTCGACTATATGTTCCCACATAGCACGCGTTATTTCGTCACATTCACTTCTCCAACGAGTCCTGATACGACGTTCACGGTCTACGTGAAACGCAATGGACAAGTCACACACGATGATTATGATCAGGTCCATCTTCGAGAAACGACTTATCAACGGTTGAATGATGAATACGCTGCATGGACAGAACGCATCTTACGTTCTGACACGTTCCCCTACCCCATTACCTATGGACAGGGATTCATCCGTAGAAAAGAAGACGACTCAGTGGTGAAAGGCATTTCCCCGAGCGATTTAGAGTTAGACGAAGTGTTCGATCTGATTGCATATGGAACCATGTATGGTCACCTCCATCTCGACTTGTCTCAACCGACTTCAACAAAAGAATCACTTTCAGATATAGCGAGAGGAACGAGACGCTATTTCGATGACCATCAAGTCCCGTTCCATACGCTATCGCTCAGCGTGACCGATCAAGACGACATCTATTTCGTCCCCTCCCTCTTTTACGATGAATTGGAATCTCCGCTCCTCGAAGACATCATCGAAAGCCGGATCCTCACTGACTGAACGAAAAAACGGATCATCCGACATGGGGGATGATCCGTTTTCTTGCAAGCTGCACTTATTTCTGTTTGTAGAACATGATCGCCTCGTATGGACGAAGGGACAACGTCGTCACGTCGAGCTCAGGCACGTCGTAGTTGTGGCTGACGACGTTCACCCGCTCAAAACCTTCCGGGATGGTATACGTCGTTTCCGTTCCATAGAAGTTGGCGACGACGAGGAGCTCCTCGCGGTCGGTCTTCCGTGTATATGCCCAAACGTCTAACGAATCAGGCGTGAGGAGCGTATAGTCCCCGTCCGTCAAGACGTCAAGTTCTTTTCGTAATGAAATCAAGTTCTTGTAGTGGTAGAACACCGAGTTCGGGTCATCGAGCGCCGCTTCGACGTTCACGTCCTGGTAGTTCGGTGCCACGTTGATCCACGGTGTGCCGTTCGTAAAGCCGGCATGTGTCGTCGCATCCCACTGCATCGGCGTCCGTGAGTTGTCGCGTGACTTTTGTTTGATGGCTGCCATCATGTTTTCATGCGACACGCCTTCTTCGCGTTTCAACTTATAGTTGTTGAGCGTCTCGATGTCACGATACTCGTTCAAGTCATCAAAGCCAGGATTCGTCATCCCGATCTCTTCTCCTTGATAAATGTACGGTGTTCCTTGGAGACCGTGGAGCACGGTCGCAAGCATCTTCGCACTCTCGACGCGATGGTTCGTGTCGTTCCCGAAACGGCTGACGACGCGCGGTTGGTCATGGTTGCACCAGAAGATGGCGTTCCATCCTTTTCCGTGCATCCCTTGTTGCCACGTCGACATGATGTCTTTCAACTGGATGAAGTCGAACGGAGAGGCGACGAACTTCTCGCCGTTCGGATAGTCGACTTTCAAGTGATGGAAGCTGAACGTCATGCTGAGCTCGTTCTCGTCCGGGTTCGAATAGCGCACGCAATGGTCGAGCGTCGTCGACGACATCTCCCCGACCGTGATGACGTCATGCCCGTCAAATACTTCTCGGTTCATCTCTTTCAAATATTCGTGGATGCGTGGACCGTCCGTATAGAATTTCCGACCGTCCGACTCGTCTTCCGGGAAATCTTGCTCTTTTGAGATCAAGTTGATGACGTCGAGACGGAACCCTTTGATTCCTTTCTTGCGCCAGAAGCGCATCATCTCATAGACGTCTTCACGCATCTGTTCGTTCTCCCAGTTCAAATCGGCCTGGGTCACGTCGAACAAGTGGAGATAGTATTGCCCGCTCTTCTCGTCATATTCCCACGCGTTCCCACCGAACTTCGATTCCCAGTTCGTCGGCTCGTCGCGCCAGATGTAGTAGTCACGGTACCGCTCGTCTCCCGCCAATGATTTCTGGAACCATTCATGGTCTGTCGACGAGTGGTTGACGACGATGTCCATCATGAGGCCAATGCCCCGCGCCTCTGCCTCACGGATCAATTCGTCGAGGTCTTCCATCGTGCCGTAAGACGGGTCGATGGCATAGTAATCACTCACGTCATAGCCGTTGTCGTGTTGAGGTGACTGATATACAGGCGTCATCCAAATGTATTCGATGCCGAGTTCTGCCAAGTAATCTAGCTTCGCCGTCACCCCTTTGATTGATCCGGTCGCGTTCCCTTCCGGACTGTAAAAGCTTTTCGGGTAAATTTGATAGACGACTGATTTGCGCCAATTTTTCTGTGTCATCAACGACATCTCCTTTTTTGTAAGAGTTTTCATTTCAATAGGAAAGAGGGAAGAACTGCCGTCCCTCCCTCCCGAGTCAATGCTTATGCGACTTTATTTTCTTCGATTTCACCTTTTTTCATGTAGCGCTTCGACAAGATGAATGTGAGCGCGAACGGTACGATGATTGCGATGATCATCCCGACGATGAAGAGAAGGATTTTGTCTGTGAAGATCGAGAGGAATCCAGGGAGTCCTCCGACACCGATTGCGATTGCTTGAACATCGTTCAATGTGATGAAGATGGCTGCGATCGCCGACCCGATCATCGCAGAGTAGAACGGGAATTTATTCGGCAAGTTGACCCCGAACATCGCCGGCTCCGTGATCCCGAAGTAAGCCGAGATTGCTGAAGTCGATGCCATGCTCTTTTGCTTCGCGTTGTGCTTGTAGACGAAGAACATGGCGAGTGCAGCAGAACCTTGTGCGATATTTGAGAGTGCGATCATCGGCCAGATGAACGTACCGCCTGTATCTGCGATCAACTGAAGGTCGATGGCGATGAACAAGTGGTGCATCCCTGTGACGACGAGTGGTGCGTAGAACAATCCGAAGAGGAGTGCCCCGACGACCGGTACGGCTTCAAACGTGTTGACGAGTCCTGTCGCAATCACATTACCGATTCCGCGTGTGATTGGTCCAACGATTGCGAGTGCAAGGAATCCAGTGACGACGATCGTCGTGATCGGAACGACCAAGAGTTGAATCGCATTCGGTACACGTTTTTTCAAGAACATCTCAATTTGGCTCAAAATATAAGCTGCAGCGAGAACCGGCAAGATTTGACCTTGATATCCGACTTTCTCAATCTCGAACAATCCGAGGATATCGAATGTCGGTACTTCTCCTTCAAGTGCCGCTGTTCCGTAGCCCCAAGCGTTCAAGAGGTCCGGGTGGACAAGCAAGAGACCCATGACAATCCCGAGCACTTCGCTTCCACCGAAACGTTTCGTCGCCGACCATCCGACGAGTGCCGGTAAGAAGACGAATGACGTGTTCGCCATCATGTTGATGAGGTCCCAAAGTCCTTGTAAGTTCGGATAAGCCTCGATGAGCGTCTGCCCGTCGATGAAGAGACCTTCAGAAGCAAGTAAGTTGTTGATCCCCATAAGGAGACCGGCCACGATGATGGCTGGAATGATTGGCATAAAGACGTCAGAGAAGACTTTGACGAGTTTTTGAAGCGGATTCATTTTTTTGCCGCCTGCGGATTTGACTTCGGCGACCGTTGCCGCTTCGAGTCCTGCGAGTTTGATGAACTCGGCATAGACGCGGTCGACATCACCGGCTCCGATGACGATTTGATACACGCCCGAGTTCTCGAACGCCCCTTTGACGAGATCGACTTCTTTCACACGTGCCTCATCGACTTTTGACTGGTCTTTGAGGGAGAGACGGAGACGTGTCACACAATGTGCGGCTTTGTCCACGTTGTCTTTGCCGCCGATTGCTTCAAGGATGTCTGCGGCAATTTGACGATAATCTGCCTTCATGTTTATTGCCCTCCTTTGTTTGAAAACTCCTAATGAAAACGGTTACTTATGAGTACAAACAAAGTATAACTTATCTATATAAGTTAAGTCAACAACTTATATATACAAGTTTGAGTGAAGATTTTATGACCAGATTCATTGTAAAAAATTCCCTTAATCGATCTCGTTCAAACTAAAAACCTCTTCCTGTCCGAAAGAGGTTTAGCGCCGGGCGACGTCACTGAACTGGAACTTGTCCAAGCGGTGACGCGATTCCGTATATTCGAATTGTTGTCCTTCATATAAGAACGTATCGTTCGTGATGACGATGACATATTCATAGTCATGCAAATCAAGACGCATCCGGTCGAGCTCGGTCACGTCCTCTGCCGCGATCTTTCGTTTGGCGTAGCTGATCTGTAAGCCAAGCTCTCCTTCGATATATCCATAAATCGATCGAGCAGCGATTTCTTTTGTCAATCCAGGAACGAGGTCTTTGACGAAATAGTTGATGTCTAAGATGACGTTCTCCCCGTCAAAGTTTCGGACGCGTTCGATGCGAAACACATGTGTTCCCGGTTTCAAGTTCATCCGTTCGACGAGCCAAGGTGGTGCCTCCATCTCTTCGAACGCCGCGACGTGCGTCTGGATGGAGCGACCGAGCATGCTGGCGTACACTTCTGAGAAACTGACAATCCCATTGAATTGAAACTCGATCTGGTCGCGCTTCAACACGAAGACACCTTTCCCGTGGTGTTTTCGGACGTACCCGTTTTCCTGCAAGAGATCGAGTGCCTTTCGGACCGTCCCCCGACTCGCCTCGAACTGATGCATCAGCTCCGTCTCCGACGGGAGTTTCGAGTCTGCAGGTCTCGTGCCGTTCCGCATCTCTTCTGCCAACCGCTCAAATATTTGGCGATATTTCGCCATCGCATTCCCTCCTCCATTGAAAAAGACGACCAGAAACGGTCGTCTTGTGGTTTACCATTCGCGACGATACCAAGTGATGCCGATTGCACCAGGTCCGAGATGCGTTCCGATGACCGGACCGAAATGGCTTCCCGAGATGTGTGCTTTCGGGAACTTCTGTTTCATCGAAGCGATTTCTTCCGCCTGACGCTCCGGGCAGTTGGCGTGAATGATTCCGATACAGTATCCCTCACCGTCACCGGCAATCGACTCGTCCATCATTTCTTCGATTCGACGTACAGCCTTCTTATACGTACGAATCTTTTCAAATGGGACGATCAACTTGTCTTGGAAGTGTAGGACCGGCTTGATTTGTAGGAACGAGCCGACGAGCGCTTGCGCGGCGCTTAATCGTCCACCACGTTGTAGATGATCGAGGTCATCGACGACGAAATAGGCGCGAATCGAATCACGAACCGTCTCGAGTCGAGCGATGATTTCTTCCGGCGTGGCGCCTTTGTCACGGAGGTTTAACGCCTCTTCGACCATGAACGCTTGCGGCATACATGAAATCTCTGAGTCAAACGCATGAACGGTCACATCGACCATATCATTTAACGCGACCATCGACTGGTACGTTCCGCTGATACCACTTGAGAGTGTGATGGCGATCACGTCCGTCACATCATCCGGCAAATTCTCAATCAACTCGACCGTCTCACCGATGACCGGTTGTGACGTCGTCGGTAGCTTGCCTGCCTCGATTCGCTCATAGAACGCCTCCGTCGACATATCGATCGACTCGCGGTACGACGCGCCATCAAAGATGACACTGAGTGGAGCGACATGGACGTCATGTCGTGCCAAAAAATCATCCGACAGATAGGCGGTACTGTCGGTTAAAATCGCAATGTTTCCCATACTATATCCTCACTTTACGTCGTTTCATTTTTCCAATTATGTTAGGATTCCATTCCATATTGTAACACAAAAACGAGGTAAAGCATCGGCGACGCTCAAATCTCGACCCAACCCCGGCGAATCGCATCGACGACCGCTTGTGTCCGGTCGTTCACATCCATTTTACGAAGGACAGAGGACACGTGGTTTTTAACCGTTTTCTCACTGATGAACAGCATGTCACTGATATCTCGGTTCGACCGACCATCTGCGAGAAGGTGCAACACCTCTACCTCGCGACGTGACAACAATTGGTACACCGGGTCATCCGTGCGACTTTCGACGCCACGACCCGCTTGTTCCCCTTTGAATTGTAAGAGACGACGGTACTCTTTCAAGACGTTCGTCGTCACTTTCGGGTGTAGGTAAGCCCCGTCCCGAGCGACGGCACGGACCGCCGAAATCAATTCGGTCGACGCCACTTCTTTTAAAAGAAAACCAGACGCGCCCGCTTCGAGCGCATGCGTGATATATGACTCATCATCATGGATCGAGAGGATGAGGACGCGTGTCTCCGGTGACAGGAGCGACAGTTGCTTCGTCGCCTCGATCCCGTTCATGTCCGGCATGTTGATGTCTAAGATCATGATTTCCGGTTTTTGTTCGCCGGCGATGCGAATCGCCTCGCGACCCGTACGCCCTTCTGCGACGACCGTAAATTCATCTTCCAAATCAAAGATTCGCTTCAATCCTTCGCGGAACAGTTCGTGATCATCCACGATTGCAATGCGTGTCTGTGTCATTTCCATGTATGTCTTCCCCCTTGTTCTCTCACGGAATCGGAATCGACATGCGGACGACCGTCCCCTTGCCGACTTCCGAGTCAATGGTGATACTTCCGTTCACCAACTCAATTCGCTCACGCATCCCGACAATCCCAAACGACTCTTCGCCAATCGTACTCGGTTCGAAACCGATGCCATAGTCGCGGATGTGAAGGTGAATCACATCGCTCGCCTGTTCGACATTGACGATGATCTCTGGCGTCTTGGCATGCTTGATCGCATTTTGCACCGCTTCCTGCACGAGACGGAACACGTTGATTTCTAACTTCTCCGGCAGACGGGCACGTGACCCGCGATAGTTGAGACGCGTCTTGATGGCCGTATACTCCTCCGTTTGGTGGAGATAGCGCTCGAGCGTCGGTAAAAAACCTAAATCGTCAAGCGACATCGGACGCAAATCGTAAATCAAGCGACGTACGTCGACGAGTGCTCCACGAATCAACTTTTTCAATTCATGTAATTCGGCAAACGCTTCATCTTTCCCTCGTTTATCAAACGTCTTTTCAATCAAGTCGGCACGAATCAAAATGTGGGCAAGCGATTGCGCCGGTCCGTCGTGCATCTCGCGAGCGAGGTGACGTCGTTCACGCTCGGCCGCTTCGAATACACCGATGGCCATCTCCTGCTTTTTCATCATGTCCGAATATTCTTGTTGCAGGTCGTCCCGTAAGAAGTTCAAGACGACGCTGACACGACCGATCAGTTTTTCGGCACGTTCGATCGTGTCCTCTAGAATAAGAAGACGTCGTTCTAAATCGTTACGACGCTGCTGGGCCGCCATCTCTTCTTTTTGAACGAGAAACCGTTCTAATTGCATCTGATTCGCCCGTTCATAGGCGTCACGAATTTCTTGCTCACTATGTATATGAAACTTTTTACTGACTTGAACGAGCTTGGCTTTCGCGGCTTTTACGAGTCGGTCGAGTCGATCGGACTCCTCGATGTAGAACTCGATTTTATCCGTCAATTCTTTCAACTCGTTTTGAATCGCAGAATATTCAGTTGATGAACTTTCGGTTATACGGACAATCTCCTCTTTACTTTCCGTCACCGTATCAATCATATTTGTTATGATATGTTCTAAAGCTGTCCGATCGGTAATATGATTCACGATGCCATCCCCTAATAGTTCGGTAGTTAATCCTCATCTATCCTTATATATCGTCCACTTGAAAACAGGTTTACAGTGAACATGAGAGATTTTCTATAAATTGCATTCGCCAATTGAAGCGTATGTGCCTACTTGAATTCTAAAAAAAATATTCAAAAATAGAAAGGAGAATTTTCAGAAATGTCTATTGAGTCAAATTATACTATAAAACAAAGTGGAACATACGAAGTCGTCATACAAAAGTCAAAATTTATCGCCCACTTCAAACGTGTCGAAACCGAGGAAGAGGCGCAGTCGTTTATCCAAGGCATCAAAAAAGAGCATTGGAACGCAAACCATAACTGTTCTGCTTACATCATCGGGGAACGGAATGAACACCAGAAAGCGAACGATGACGGGGAACCGAGTGGTACAGCAGGCATGCCGATGCTCGAGGTGTTGCGGAAACGTCATCTAAAAGACACGGTCGTCGTCGTGACACGTTATTTCGGAGGCATCAAATTGGGCGGAGGCGGACTCATCCGGGCATACGGTGGGACTGTCAGTGAAGGACTCGATGCGATCGGGATTGTCGAACGCTTGCAAATGCAGCAATTGACGCTCACCGTTGACTACACATGGATCGGTAAAGTCGAGAACGAATTGCGACAGTCCACCTACTTGCTCGACGACATCTCGTACGCCGACCTCGTCACGTTCTATGTATCAGTGCCTGTCGAAGAAACTGAAGATGCAATCGCTTGGTTGACAGATATGACGAACGGTCAAGGCATGCTACAAACTCACGATATTCGCATCATCGAACGTGATTTCAAACGCTGAAACACTTATAATAAAAGAAACAACTGAAATGAGGAATCCACATGGAAACACCCCCACGCAAGAAAAAGTCACCTTGGAAAATCGTCCTCATCGTGTTGGGTGTCGTATTGCTGATCGGCGGTTCCGCTTTCGGCTATTTTGTCTTCAAAGCGAACGAGACCGCGGAGAACGCGAACAAAGAATTGGATCGTGGCGACAAGTCCGAACGTCGTGACGAAACCATCGACTTGACGAAAGATCACTTCTCCATCTTGTTAGCAGGGGTCGATGGCGGCGCCTCGCTCGAAGAAGGCCGAAGTGATTCGTTGATGGTGGCGACGTTCAACAAGGAATCGCGTCAAGTGACGCTCGTCAGCATCCCGCGCGACTCGTATGTCGATATCATCCTCGATGACGGAGAACCATTCAAAGACAAGATCAATCATGCGTATGCTTACGGCGGCATCGATACGACAATCGCAACCGTCGAAAACTTGCTCGATATCCCCATCGACTACTATGCGACCATCAACTTTGATGGAATCGAAGACCTCGTCGACGCGGTCGGTGGCATCGAAATCGACGTCCTCATCCCTATTTCCGGAAAAGCGACAGGAAACGTCGAGTTAGAGCCAGGCGTTCAAGTGTTGAACGGAAAAGAAGCACTTGCATACGCCCGCATGCGAAAACAAGACCCTGCCGGTGACATCGGTCGGGCCGGTCGACAGCAACAAGTGATCGAGGCCATCATCAACGAGGCGACCACGATCAACTCGTTCACCAAATTGAATCGGATTATGAATGCGGTCGGCGAGAACATTCGAACGAACATGTCCTTGTCAGAAGCCTCACAGCTTCAACCGTATACAAAATCCCTCAAGTCGTTCAATCGTGAAACACTTGAAGGAACCGATTTGACGTTGAACGGTGTCTATTATTATGAGCTTGACCCTGCTGACCTCCGGGACGCGCAAGCCCTTCTCCAAACGGAGCTTGGAATGCCCGTCACGGCGGACGAGCCATCAACCGATGAAACAGATGACTCGATGACCGAGACAACGATTTACTAAAGAAAACGGCCGATATCGCTAGGCGATACCGGCCGTTTGTTTATGTCCTCGGTCGACCAAGTAGTCGCCGAGACGTTCGGATGATGGGTTTATAGTTCGGATGAATGAGTTCCGTCGATTCGACAATCAATTCGATGACGATCAGGACCACGACGAACGTGATGACGGCACCGAGCATTGTCGTCTTCGCAAACAAGATGGATGAGATGCCGAAAAATAGCGTCATCCCATACATGAGCAGGACGGCTTGGCGCGTCGTGAACCCCATGTCAATCAACTGGTGGTGCATATGCGACTTGTCTGGTGACATCGGCGGTCGACCTTGGACAAGCCGGCGCACGATCGCGAAAATCGTATCCGAGATCGGCAAGCCGAGCAAAAGGACCGGGACGACGAGTGAAAACAATGTCACGTTCTTAAATCCGATCAGAGAGAAGACAGCGAGCATATAGCCGAGAAACAGCGCTCCCGTGTCCCCCATGAAAATCTTCGCTGGGTAGAAGTTGTGGACGAGAAAGCCGAGCGTGCTCGCAAGCAACAACAAAGCCATCATCGTCAAATAGACGTTCCCTTGAATGATTGCCAAGACGGCAATCGTTCCGAGGGCGATACTCGAGACACCCGCAGCGAGCCCGTCGAGTCCGTCAATCAAGTTGATCGCGTTCGTGATCCCAATCAGCCAAAGAACGGTGACCGGGATACTCCATGACCCGAGATACAGTTGCTGATCGAACGGGAGATTGACGAGCTCGATGCGCATCCCAGAGTTCAAGACGACGACCGTCGCAATCATCTGCCCCATCAACTTCACACGAGCAGAGAGCTGGAAACGGTCATCAATCAGTCCGGTCAGGAGAATCACGACGGCCCCGATCAAGATGGCGTCATTATAACGACTCGTCGGAAGCAGCAGCGCATAGCCGATGAAGAAGGCGATGAAGATCGCCAGACCACCGATTCGTGGCATCGTCCGTATATGTACTTTTCGTGCGTTCGGATGATCGACTGCACCGATAAAGAATGCGAATCGACGAACGAGCGGTGTAATCAAGATGGCCATTACAAAACTGACCAACATGGCAATCCATAGCATGGGCCGACAGTTCCTCTCTCAAAAAAATAGACTCTGGCGAATTATATCATATTTTGAATCGATGAGTTGTTATCAGTCCGTTTACAACAAAAAGCCGATGGGGCGTTCCCCATCGGCTCAAACTTATGAAAGTGTTACGGCTACTTCTTCTGCTGGTTCATATGTATAAAGGCCGCGGCCAATCTTTTTAATCTCTGGGTTGACCCCTTCAATCTTCACCATCAATTGGTAAATATTGCTAATGTGATGGCGGTAACGAAGTTCGAGCTCCATCTGGATATCACGTACGCTCATCGTCTGACGCTCTTTCAAAAGATCCGTCACTTGATGAACATATACTTCGAGTGGATAACGCTGATTCACACGACGTGGACGTAGGCGTTTTGATGCATCAGTCGTTGAGTCTGTTTCCTCTTTGTCCCGACTCAATTCCGCAATCAAATATTCCGCACGTCGTTGCAATTGACGATAAGATTCTTCGATTTCCATCAATTCTCGATAAATGTGTTCATTCACATTCGTAGATTCCATACACAAATCCCCTTCTACATCCAATTAATTTTAGGAATTCCCTATTTTAAATCAGTAATTCCTAATAATCCCTTGATATCTTCTATAAAAGTGTAACGGATTTGTAATGTGCTTGTCATCTCTTTTTGGGCAATATTGTCTATTCGGGACTTTTGGACTATAAAAAGACGGCGACTGTTCGGGGCAGTCGCCGTCTCACGGAAGATGATTGTAGTCCATTACACGCGAGCGCGTTCGAGGATGCGATCGAGCGAAAGTTCGTCGGTAGAAGCGACGATGAGGTCTGCATGACCAAGCATCGATTCTTCCCCGACGGCGACAGCAAACATGTTTGCCGCTTTGATTGCAGTTACGCCGGCAGCCGCGTCTTCAACGCCGATGGCGAGTTCGGGTTTCACGCCAAGGGCAGAAGCGGCTTTCAAAAACACTTCGGGGTGTGGTTTTGACTGGGCGACAGTTGCTGCATCGACAATATGGTCGAAGTAATGACGGACACCTAGTGCGTCAACGACCGCAAATGCGTTCTTTGAAGCAGACGCCATTCCGATTTTAAGTCCCGCCTCTTTGATTTCATCCAGGAATGAAACGATGCCAGGAAGAAGATCGTCAGATGAGATATGTTGAATGAGTTCAACGTAATGCTCGTTTTTCTTTTGGGCGAGTTCTTCTTTCTCTTCCGGCGTAAAGTCGTTCTGTTTTCCGCCGAGCGTAAGGATCCGCTCGAGCGATTCAGTCCGACTCACCCCTTTGAGCGTTTCGTTGAATTCGCGGTCAAATGGAATTCCGAGCTCTTCACCGAGCTGCTTCCAAGCGAGGTAATGGTACTCTGCCGTGTCAGTGATGACACCGTCCAAATCGAAAATCACTGCTTCAATCGTTGACATACATGCTTTCCGCCTTTCCTTCAAATGCTTGTGTCGTCAGACTACATTTAGGGAACTTGACAAGTACCCGTCGCACGTTTGGTCAATGATGCAAACGGTTGCACTTGTTCGATTTCTATTATAAATGAAAACGTTATCTTGATGCAACCGTTTTCGCAAAAATCAAAAAAAGAGAAGAGCTCTCTGCTCTCCCCTCTCATTTACAGTTGGATTCCTACGACTTTCACGTTCACCGAACGTGGTGTCATCGCAAGCATCGTATCCATATCTTGCGTGATTCGCTCTTGAACCGCCGTCACCGTTTTGATGATCGACTGCCCATATGCGATATAAAGTGACAAGTTGATCGTGATGCCTTCTTCTGACTCATCGACTTTCACATGCTTCATGAGCGCACGCTCTGACAATTTCGTGTCTTCTTGCGTGAAAGATACGTGTTTCGTTTCTTTGACCGCGACTGCGGCGATCATTTCTACGACGTGACGTGAGACGTTCACGTCACCTTCTGTGCTGTGCATTCCATTTTCGTATGGCATAGGGTCACTTCCTTAACTCTAGTTTCGTTTCCTCTTTATAAAGTGTAGCGGAAATGAAGCGTTTAGAAAAGACTTTACCCTTTCACACCTTTCGTATTTTGTACGCGCCTCACGTCAATCTCGACGAGCGGACGTAAGAGACGAACCATCGGCGGACTGATAATCACGAGTACCATCACGAATGCGACACCGAACAAGACGAGCAATTGCATCCACGACGTCGGCATGAATCCAGCCGGGACGAACGCCTTCCAAGCGACGACAAAGAATACGTGAACGAGATAGACATATAAGCTATATCGACCAGCCCTCGAGAAGATTGGTAGTCTTCGTCCCGGAATGATGAGCGCGAAGCTGATCGACATGAGGAGCGACACCGTATAGACGATCAAGAATGCGAACGGTCCGCTCCACATCGCCTCCGGTACCGCCGTATCATAAGCGAAGCGGAACTTGAACAAGTTTCCGATGTGATAGAACGCGTCGGCCTGTTGGACGCGCATGGAGATCAATAGGCCAATCGTCAATGTGACAAAGACGATCGCTCCCCCAATCCGGTAACGGTTCCGTTGTTCGGCCCGTTTCGGCAGCTCGAAGAAGTTGAGTGTGTTCCGTTCGGACATCCAGTTCCCAATCAAGAAGAACGGATAGAACATGATCACTTTTCGTAACGCGAAATAACCAGTCGCCTCCGCCTGGAACCCGAACAGGAGCGCAAATAGAAGCGCGTATAGCACATACCCTTTCAGCTGCGTCACGTACGGGGTGATGATGTACCAGAAAATGATCGCCATCAAATACCATAGTGCCCAATACGGTTTCAACAGATTCAGTCCCGGATTCTCCAGCGAGAAAATTGGGATGCCTTCTGTGAAAGCGAACCATGACCCGAGAATGACTTGCCAGATGACGTAGACGACGAACAACTGGATCACACGTAAATAACGGTTCTCCCGATAGAAGTAACCGCTTAGCATAATGAATAACGGCATATGGAAGGTGTACAGGAACAAATACACCCACTTCGGAAGAATGTCGTCATAAGCGCCGCGGACGTCCGTCAACAGGTGACCGAACACGACGAGTAAGACGAGTACTCCCTTAATATTGTCATACCAATAATTTCTCATAACATTCCCTCTAGTTCTTTATGATGATTGCGATGAAGCTGACCTTCATGTTTTCACGTTCAATTCGCACACGGACTGCATGGAAGATCAGATGGAAAAATCCCTCACCTATCATAATCGATTCCCTCGCCAAGTGAAATTACGTTTCAACAAAATTTTCATGTCTTCACTGTCATCATTCCCATAATTCGATGATTACAAGCCGAAACGTCAAAAAATCCTCACGATTCAGCACGTTGTGGGCGTATTCAAATAGACGGGATTGGGTACAGTATAGTATAGTAGTGTTACTAAATATTCAGAATATTCTAATAAAGGAGGTGGAGAGAATGGCTTCGATCATCCGGAATCGACATCATATGGTGCACGACCCGAAACGTTCATTCTCTAACTTCGGATTCTGGTGGTTAATCAGCAGCTTTTCCGTCGGGCTACTGATGGTGGCCTTTGAGTCGGTCCGTAACGGGTTCTCTGCCATTCATCCTGTGTTGTCTAGTATGGCCTTCCTCGGTCTCACGTTCGCGCTCGGTGTCTGCGCCAAATTAGTCCGTGACGTCTGGTGGCTCAACTATCTGCTCGAGCGCACCCAAAACCGGTACTTATACATCGGTGGCGACACGCTTCAGAGCTGGCAGTATACGCTCGACTCGATCTGGTTGCTCACGCGAACCTCACAAAAAAAGCTCGGCCGATTGTATATCCAAATCGACCGAACCGTGCATGCTGAGGAAGCGAAACGCTTATTCGCCGCCTATTTGATTGACCGAGGTGTCCTCGTCGTCTATTCTCGTCCGAACAAACCGAAAAAAATGGCTTGAACGAATTAGTCGAGGTGAGCGGCGATCCATGTCCGTGCCGCCTCGACTTCTTCCATGCGCACTTCATGCCCACCCGTATGATAGAAGAGCTCGACGTCCGCTCCGGCATTCCGGAGTGTCGATGTCAGCTCTTCTGTTTCTGCTTTCGGGCAAATCGGATCGCGCTCACCTGCTGAGATGAATACGTTCGTACCTGACAAGTCAGGCAATGTGAGCGAACGGTCCGGGACCATCGGATGGAACAAGAGTGAAGCGGCGAATGCTGGTTGACGGTATAGTGCCGAACCGATCAAGTTCGCCCCGTTCGAATATCCGATTGGAATCATCTTGTCCCGTTTGATTCCATATTCCGCTGCCGCATCATCTAAAAACTGAAGGAAGCGCTCCGTCTGTTTCTTTAAATCTTCGAGGTCGAGCACGCCTTCCGCGTGACGACGGAAGAAGCGGGTCATCCCATTCTCAAGGACGTCCCCTCGTAGCGTCAGGACGTTCGATTCCGGTGATAACTCTTTTGCGAGCGGGATCAAGTCTTGCTCGCTCCCCCCTGTTCCGTGCAATAAGACGAGCGTCGTCTCTTTCGTTCCTTGAATGAATTGATGAATCATATCCGTTCTCCTTTCGGGATTGTAATCGTTGGTAGCGTGCGGACAATCTTGTCACGGTCCGCTTCAAGCCATGGTGGTAGGCGTAACGTCTCACCGAGCGTGTCGATGGATTCGTCCACGGTGAACCCAGGTACGTCTGTCGCGAGTTCGTGTAAGATCCGTCCGGCATCGTGGAAATAAACCGAGCGGAAATAGTTTCGTTCCTTCACTTCGGTCGGTCTAAGCCCAAGGTCAAAGATGGCATCTTGCCACGTCGGATAGTGTTCACCGTCCGCGACTCGCCAAGCGATGTGGTGAACCGTCCCCGTTCCGGGCACACCGTTCGGAAGAATCGTCTTTTTGACGTCGATGATGTTCCCATAGTCAGCCGTCCCTTTCAAACGTACCCATTCCTCGTCTTCTCCGACTCGTTCAAATCCAAACAGTTCCGTCAACAAGCGTACGGTCTCGTCTGGTGCTTTTGATAATAATGTCGCGCCCGCGAATCCGACGATCGCCTCATCCTTCGTGACGCCTGGGATGACCCAGTGCGTCTGTTTCGTCGTCGGTCGAGCGACGAGTTCGACGACGAGTCCGTCCGGGTCTTCAAACAGAAGTGACGGCTCCTCGAACCGTTCCGTGGCGACGGTCGCAATTCCATGCTGTTGTAATCTTTCTTCCCAGAACGGTAAACTTCCTGCCGGCACGAGATATGTCGTCACACCGACTTGACCGCTCCCGACCTGTCCTTTCCCTAACCCAGGGATTGGGAAGAAGGTAATGACGGTTCCCGGTGTGCCGACCTCGTCCCCGAAATAGAGATGATACGTACCCGGGTCATCAAAATTGACGGTCTGCTTCACGAAACGAAGACCGAGTACTTGTCCATAAAAATCAAGTGTACGTTGCGGGTCTTGTACCATCGATGAGATGTGATGGATGCCTGTAGATTGCGTATTCATTGTCATCCTCCTTTATTATCTTGATTTCAAGATAAATCATTTGTTAGAAAAAGTGAAACTTTTTGCTCACGGTGGCGTACGATAAGAAGAGAGACATTCTAAGGAGGTATAAGAACATGGCATTACAGATTGAACGAGTCACCAAAGAATTCGGTGACTTCACCGCTGTCGACGATCTCACGTTCCGCGTGCCACAAGGAGAGATGTTTGGTCTTCTCGGAGCGAACGGTGCCGGCAAGACGACGACGTTCCGAATGATCCTCGACATTTTGAAACCGACCGATGGAAGCATCACGTGGAACGGCAAAGCGGTCGACCATCGGATTGTCGGATACTTACCCGAGGAACGAGGACTGTACCCGAAGTCACAAGTGCGCGAACAACTCGTCTTTTTAGCCAGTTTGAAAGGCATGCGTTCAAGCGATGCCAAACGTGCGGTCAAATCTTGGCTCGAACGGCTAGAGATTCCTCAGTATGAGACGATGCGCGTCGAGCAACTGTCAAAAGGGAATCAGCAGAAAATCCAACTCGTTGCCGCCCTGCTCCACAACCCCGAGCTCGTCATCTTAGATGAGCCGTTCAGTGGACTCGATCCGGTCAACGTCGAGATCCTGAAACGCGAGGTGCTCGCTTTGCGTGACGCCGGAACGACCATCGTCTTCTCGAGTCACCGAATGGAACATGTCGAAGAGCTCTGCCAACATGTCGGGATCTTAAAAGGTGGACGTGCCGTCGTCAGTGGTGACGTGCCATCCATCAAGTCGCGATACGCCGAGCCGGCCCTCTTCATCGAGACGGACCAGATTCACGTACTCGAATCACTCCCGGTCATCGAGACGATCGAACCGTATAAGTCCGGTCATTTAGTACGTCTACATTCATTTGATGATAGCGACGTCGTCCTATCGACACTCGTTCGCCATCAGGCGAACGTGAAGACGTTCATGCGCCAACCGGTATCGCTCAATGACATCTTTATCAAGGAGGTCGGACAGCATGTTTCATAACTTTGGACCGCTCTATGCATTCACCCTCAAATCGAGGATCCGTTCGAAAGCGTTCGTCATCTCGACGGCGTTGACGATTCTATTCATCTTCGGATTTACGAACATCGACCGCATCATGTCCTCGTTCGAGGATTCAGAACAAGCGAGCGCCCTCGTCGTAACGGAAAACACAGCGCTCGTCGATACGATACAGTCGCTCGGCTATGAAGACGTTGCCACGAGTGACATCACCGAAGAGGAGGCACGCGCCGGAATCAATGACGGCGAATACGGAGTCGTTGCTTTTGTCGACGGTTACGACGCCCGTGTCATCTCGGAACGACCAGAGCAGGAATTCACGACCATCTTGCAAACGTCGCTTCAGCAATTGCGTAATGCGGAATTAATTGAATCAGCCGATGTCGACCCGGCCGTCATCACGGCTCTCAGTGAACCAATCCAGCTCGATGAGTCGTATCTCGGGCGCGGAGGCGAGAACTCGGATGAGCTGCTTTCGTCTTCGGCACTCGTCTATGTCATGTTGATGCTCCTTTACATCTCGATCATTACGTACGGATCGATGATTTCGACAGAAGTGACGACCGAGAAGTCGTCGCGTGTCATGGAATTGATCATCTCGACGACGCATCCGGTGACGCACATGCTCGCCAAAGTGACCGCCATCGGGACGCTCGCCCTCATCCAGATTGGGATTTTCCTTGGGTTTGGTTATGTTAGCGCGAGCGGCAGTGAGTTAGCGACGACCGTCATCGAAAACGCCGGGAATGCGCGAGCTGTCATCTACTTGCTCGTCTTCTTCCTACTCGGTTACTTGTTGTACGCGTCACTCTTCGCCGTCCTCGGCTCGCTCGTCAGCCGCGTCGAAGAATCCCAACAGATGGTCATGCCGGTCATCATGCTTCTCGTAGCAGCGTTCTTAGTGGCGATGTTCGGCTTGAACAATCCGGACGCGACCATCGTGACGATTCTCTCCTTCGTCCCGTTCTTCGCCCCGATGCTCATGTTCCTCCGGGTCATGCTCGTCGATGTGGCGGTGTGGGAGGTCGCCCTCTCAATCGGCTTACTCATCGGAACGATCGGCGTGACGCTTTGGATCGGCTCGAAATTCTATCGTGGCGGCGTCTTGTTCTATGGAACGAACGCCATTAAACAATGGCGACAAATATTACAAAACCGCCAATAACGTTTACAGCAAATTCGTTTTCGTTTACTCTAAAGAATGTGCAAAATGAGGAGGAAAACGAACTATGCGATCACGATTACTCGCGGCCTTAATCTTTACGTTTATGACGACGCTCACGACGTTCATCTGTTATACCGTCTTCTTAGACGCGGATGCGTTATGGCAAATCCTGCTTGCGTATGCAGGTAGTACGTTTATCGGAACGCTCGCGTTTTGGTATCCGGTCAGCAGACGTCCACAAACGTCTCGCTTCGGTGGCGCATGGATCGGCATCATGATTACTGCAACGACACTCATTGGCTTCACCGTCATCCGCTTCACATTCCGCGGCGACGCAGCAGCTCTGCTCGACTGGCAAACGGTGCTGGCGAGTCTCGCTTACACGTTCGGGTATGTCGGATGGGTGCTCACAATCTTGAATATCGTGCTCGGCTTTTTACTTGCCGGCACTCGTCCGAAAGTACGCTACGAAGCGCGTCCGATGCGCTGATCAATGAAAAATGACCAGGAGAGTGATTCTCCTGGTCATTTTTTTCGTTCTATATCATTGCAATTTATATGATTTGTCCACGACGCCGTACTCTGCATATTGGAAGGAGTTATCCGCGAACTGGTCGGGGACGAGTCGTTCCACATAACGAGCGAACGGGACGATGTGACGATTTGGATTTGAATCATGGGACCGTCCAAGGTCAAGGACGGCGTCGACGAGTGCTTCGAGGGCGTGGTGCGACGTCGGCTCTTCGTCCTCTTCAAAGATTCGCTGCAATTCCTCTTCATGCATCAAGTCGAAGATGCGCATCCGCTCCTCGAGTTGTCGCTGCATCTCCTCGACGGACTTCCCGTGCATCGCCTCTTCATAGGCGAGCTTCATCTGTTCGATTTCGGGTACTTTCCCTCGCATCAACACTTTGAGCGACTCCCCCGTCCAAATATGACGCGCCAAATAATTGGAATCGATGCGCAGAGCTTCTGCGAGCGCCTCTATGTAAGGCATCGTCGGATAGACCTCACTCAGTTCCGTACGTCGAATAAAATATGGGGCGACGCCGATTTGTTCCGCAAGCGTTTCAATCGATAATCCAGCCCGCTCTCGCAAGATTCGAATCCGGTCCCCGTATCCCCGGTATGGTGCATTTTTACCATCCATCTCATTTCCCCCTTCCCTCTCTTTATTATAATTCCCGAATTCACAAAAAAATACTCGGAAGCATAGGCTCCCGAGTCATGAATCGTTCTCTTATTTCTTCGTCAATTCGACGACTTCTGAAGATCCAGCTGTCACCGTGTCGCCTTCTGCGACAAGTTTGTTCACGCCGAAGCTGTCATGGTTCGTGATGATGATCGGAGTGATTGTCGATGGAGCGTTCGCTTTGATGAAGTCGAGGTCGAACGTGACAAGCGGATCGCCAGCTTTGACAGATTGACCTTCTGTGACGTGTGTCTCGAAGCCTTCACCTTTAAGGTTGACCGTATCCAAACCGATGTGGATCAAGTACTCTGCACCGTTGTCCGCGTTGATACCGATCGCGTGTTTCGTCGGGAATACCGTTGCGATTGTTCCGCTAACTGGTGAAACGACTTTGCCTTCAGTCGGCTCGATCGCAATTCCGTCACCCATCATTTTTTGTGAGAATACTTGGTCCGGTACGTTCGTGATGTCGACGATCTTTCCTGTAAGCGGTGAAACCGCGTTGAGTTGTTCTTCTTTACCACCAAATAGTTTTTTAAAGAATCCCATAGCTTAATCCCTCCAACATGTTCTATTGAATCGAAGTCTTCCCTTTTATACCCGAAAAGCTAAAACTTCAATCCCTACCTTATTAACGGTATAGTAGTAATAAGGTAGTGCGAAATCGTTTTACACATCGTAAGAATACGAGTGTGCAATCGCTTTTGCAAGCCCTTTTTACACTTTATAAAAATTTCACACGATGGAGGCGCTTACAATGACGACTTTCACAAAATTGTCATATGAACGGCCCGACTTGGACGCTTTAAACAGCAGATTGTCGGACTATTCTGCCGAATTACAGCAAGCGAGCACACTCGAAGAAGCGAACGAACTCATTCGCCAAATCAACAAAGAACGAAACGACTTTGAGACACAAAGTCAACTCGTCGCGATCCGACACTCGGTCGACACACGCGACGCTTTTTATGAGGAAGAACAATCTTTCTTCGACGATGCACTACCGGTCTATGAGAAAGAGATTCAAGCATACTACCGCGTCTTGACGAACCACGAGCTTCGTTCGGAACTCGAAGCGGAATGGGGTAGCCAGTTGTTCTCTCTCGCCGAGCGTGCACTCGAGACGTTCGAGGAGTCGCTCATCCCGAAATTGCAGGAAGAGAACCGCCTCGCGACGGCTTATCAAAAGGTCATGTCGGCGGCACAGATTGAATTTGACGGCAAGACACTCAACTTGTCACAGTTCGGTCCATACCTTCAGTCACCTGACCGCGATGTCCGTAAAGCCGCATCCGTCGCCCGCTATACATACCTTTCTGACAACGGTGACGAGCTCGACCGGATTTACGGGGAACTCGTACGGGTTCGGACAGAGATTGCCCATGCACTCGGCTTCCCGTCTTTTGTTGAACTCGGTTATGCCCGCATGCAACGCGTTGGATATGACGAGTCGATGGTCGACAACTTCCGCAAACAAGTCCGCGACGTCATCGTCCCGCTCGCTTCTGCGTTAAAAGAGAAGCAGGCGAAACGCATCGGTGTCGATCATCTCTACTATTACGACGAGTCATTCGTCTTCCCGGACGGTAACGCGACACCTCAAGGGGATGAGTCGTTCATCATCGAAGGCGGCAACAAGATGTACCAGGAACTCTCGAACGAGACAGACGAGTTCTTCCAATACATGCAAGAACGCGGCGCCCTCGATTTGACGGCGAAACCAGGTAAAGCTGGCGGCGGATATTGCACGTACTTGCCTTCTGAAGGTCTCCCGTTCATCTTCTCGAACTTCAATGGGACAGCCGGAGACATCGACGTCCTCACACACGAAGTCGGTCACGCCTTCCAAGTGTACGAGAGCCGTCATTTGACGACTCCAGAATACGCCTTCCCGACATATGAGGCGTGCGAAATCCATTCGATGTCGATGGAGTTCTTCTGTTGGCCATGGATGGAGCTCTTCTTCGGCGACCAAGTCGACAAGTACAAGTTCAACCACTTGGCTGGCAGCATGACGTTCCTTCCGTACGGCGTGCTCGTCGATGAGTTCCAACACGTCGTGTACCGCAATCCGGACATGACAGCCGCCGAGCGTCGTCAAGCATGGCGCGACTTGGAGAAAGTGTACCTTCCGCATCGTGACTACGAGACGAACGACTATCTCGAATCAGGTGCATGGTGGCACCAACAAGGGCATATCTTCCAAAGTCCGTTCTATTATATCGACTACACGCTCGCGCAAGTGTGTGCGTTCCAGTTCTGGGTACGCATGCATGAAGACCGTGAAGCGGCATGGAGCGATTATCTCACGCTTTGTCAGGCCGGCGGAAGCCGCTCGTTCCTCGAACTCGTCGAACTCGCGGGTCTCAAATCGCCATTCGCAGACGGCGTGTTGAAAGAAACAATCGATCAAATCGAAGACTATCTCTTGAAACATCCGCTCGCGAACTAACAAGAAAGACCATCGAAAAATCGATGGTCAGCTTGTTGACAAATAACATGTTCGAACTCGTCCTTCCGGCGCCCACGCTTTCCGCAGGCAATCCCGGAGCCGCATCGCGACTTAAGTCGCTGCTGGGTCTCCGTCGGATTGCTTTCCTGCAGGAGTCGGGGCGCCGTGGGACGAGCCACACGAATGGTCGCCACCTTTGGCG